>JBGQEW010000018.1:0-25648 GCA_041496565.1 Terriglobia bacterium
CATTCTTCACGGCAGCGCCAACTCGATCGGCGGCCAGACCATCGTCATCAAGCTGCGCTGGGGCAAGCCGGCAAGCGAACTGCCGTTTGAAGGCGCGCTGCCGGGCATCAAGTTCGCCCTCGGTGAAAATCCGAAGCGCTCCAATTTCACTCCTCCCCCGGGCGTCCCGCGTCGCTATCCGGCCACGCGCATGGGCGTCGAGGAAACCATCCGCGGCGCTTTCGTCGAAACGCGCGAGTACATGAAGCAGTGGGACGACTACAACCGCCGCAAGGCTGCCGGCGAACAGAATTTGATCCCGCCGCGCCGCGATCTGAAGCTCGACCCGCTCGTCGAAGTCCTCGAAGGCAAGCGCTACGTTCACGCGCATTGCTACCGTGCCGACGAAATCGTGATGCTCATCCGCGTCGCCCGCGAATTCGGCTTCAAGGTTCGCACGTTCCAGCACGTGCTCGAGGGCTACAAGGTGGCCGATGAAATCGCCAGGAGCGGCGCTGGCGCTTCGACCTTCTCCGATTGGTGGGCGTACAAGATGGAAGCGTTCGACGCCATCCCGTACAACGCGGCGCTGATGGCCCAGCGCGGTGTGGTGGTCTCGGTCAATTCGGACAGCGTCGAGGAAGCGCGCCACTTGAACCAGGAAGCTGCCAAATCCATGCGCTGGGGTGGCCTCTCGCACGATGAAGCGCTAAAGCTGGTCACCATCAATCCCGCGATTCAGCTCGGCATCGACAAACGCGTCGGCTCGATTGACACGGGCAAGGACGCCGACCTGGTCATCTACAATCACGATCCGCTGAGTGTTTACGCCGTCGTGCAGAAGACGATCATCGACGGCCAGGTGTACTTCGACCGCGATCGCGACATCGCGCACCGCCCCGAACTCGAGAAGGAGAAGAAGGCGCTGCTCGAAAAGGAAAAGAAATCCGCCGCGCCCGAATCCAAGGCCGAGAAAAAGCCGGACAAGAAGCCTGACGAGAACAAGAAGCCGGACGAGAGCAAGAAGCCTGACGAGATCAAGAAGCCGCCCCAAGTCGAGGGCTCGACCGATGGAGGAGCACAATGAAGCCGAGCCTGCGAATTCCTGCCTTGCTAGCCCTGCTGATTCTGCCGCTCGCCTCTCCCGCGTGGGGACAAGCCCCGCCCTCCACTTACGCGATTGAGGGAGCGAAGATATTCACCCTTGCCGGTCCGCCGATCGAAGCCGGCACGGTCCTGATTCAGGGCGGCAAGATTGTCGCCGTCGGCAAGGATGTGAAAGTTCCCAGCTCCGCGAAGGTCGTCGACGCGAAAGGCCTGGAGGTTTATCCGGGAATGTTCGATCCGGTCACGCAGATGGGCCTCGAAGAAGTTGGTGCGGTCAGCGCGACCGTGGATGTCACCGAGCTTGGCCAATACAACCCGGACGTCGTCGCCGCCACTGCGGTGAATCCCGCAAGCGCGCACATTCTCGTCACGCGCGCCAGCGGAATCACGGAAGTGCTCTCAGTTCCCGGCGTGGGAGGTTTCTTCGGCGGCGGCGGTGGCGCGGTGATCGGCGGCCAGGCCTCCGCGATCAATCTGGCGGGCTGGACCGCGGACGAAATGACGATTCGCCGGTCGGCCGCCATGGCCATCAATTGGCCAACGATCCAAACGCAAACGTTCGATTTCTCGACGTTCACGTTCAAAGAGCGCCCGTATAACGACGTCAAGAAGGAATACGACAAAAAGGTCGCCGACCTGGGCGATTGGCTCGATCGCGCGCGGCATTACGCGCAGGCGGTCCAGAAGGGCTCGCCCGCCGATTACGAGCGCGACCTCAAACTCGAAGCGCTCGTGCCCGTCGTCGAAGGCAAGCTGCCCGTGCTTGTGGTGGCCAGCGAGGCGCGCGACATCAAGCACGCCGTCGAATTCTGCGAGAAGCAGCATTTGAGAATGATCCTCGCGGGCGGCGCCGAAGCCTGGAAAGAGAAGGACCTGCTCAAACAGAAGAATATTCCCGTGATCCTCGAGCCCACCGAGCGGCTGCCGGAGCACGAAGACGAGCCCTACGACCAGGCCGACAGCGAGCCGGGCCAGCTTTATGCAGCGGGAATCAAGATTGCCTTCGCGAGTTTCAACACGTCCTTCTCGCGGCGCTTGCCGTTCCAGGCGGGCACCGCTGTCGCGTACGGCTTGCCGCACGAGGAAGCGCTGAAGGCCGTCACTCGCAACGCGGCGGAGATGCTGGGCCTCGGCGATCAGTTCGGCACCATCGAGCCAGGAAAGCTGGCGAATCTGATCGTCACCAACGGCGACCCTCTCGAAATCAAGACTGAGCTGCGCTACCTGTTCATCCAGGGACAATTGACTTCCATGGAGAACAAGCATCACGAACTCTACGAGGAATATCGCAAGCGCCCCTAACGCATCATTATCGAAGCAGGATTCGCCGCTCGGATTGAGGGCCCCAAATGGTCCGCCGGCCGAACTTGAAACTATCCTGTCCCTTTGGCCGTATACTGCCTGACGCCAATTCTCTCCCGGAGGAACGCCCATGAAATTTCGGCTGCCTTTTGCCACGGGGCTTGTCGTTCTCGCTCTGTTCTTCTGTATCGGCGACGCTCTAGGACAGAGCTCACCGGCCCCCGGGGCGACTTCCTCCACGATGATGCCCTCCGTCATCAACGTTCCGAAGGAAGCGCAGCCTTCGGATCATTTTGACGCGGAAGCTGCCACCAACGCTTACCTGGCGCAAATTCCTTCCGAGGCAAGGGCGCGATCCGACGCTTATTTTGAGGGCGGCTATTGGTTGGTCCTTTGGGATTTCCTGTACGGAGCCGTCATTTGCATTCTGTTGCTGCAATTGCGCTGGTCCGCAGCCATGCGCAACTTTGCCGAACGCATCACCCGATTCAAACCGCTTCAAACTTGGATCTACTGGACGGAATTCATGCTTGCCACCACCATTCTGGGGTTTCCGCTCGCGGTCTATGAAGGCTACCTGCGCGAACGCAAATACGGCCTGGCCACGCAGACCTTTGGTCCATGGTTCGGCGATCAGTTCAAAGGTCTTCTCGTGGGCATCGTCATGGGCGGCATCATCACCGTCTTGCTCTTCGGCATCGTCCGCCGCCTGCCGCGCACTTGGTGGATCTGGGGTTCGATCGTCACGATCCTGTTCGCCACGTTCACGGTGCTGATCGCTCCCGTTTTCCTCTTTCCGATCTTTAACAAGATCACGCCGCTGAATGACGCGCGCATCACCCAGCCGATCCTGACCATGGCCCGCGCGAACGGCATCCCCGCCGACAAGGTCTATCAAATTGACGCCTCGCGCCAGACCACTCGCATGAGCGCCAACGTCAGCGGCTTCGGCCGCACCATGCGAATCACTCTCAACGACAATCTCCTGCGCCGCGGCTCTGCCGAAGAAATTCAGTCCGTGATGGGGCATGAAATGGGCCACTACGTTCTGCATCACGTCTACAAGGACGTCATCTTCTTCTTCATCGTCATCGTGGCGGGGTTCGCCTTTCTGCGTTGGTCGCTCGATTGGTGTCTGGCCCGCTGGGGCGCCGCCTGGCAGGTTCGCGGAATTGGCGATACGGCCGTTCTTCCGCTCGTTTTCCTGCTCGGCTCGATTTTCTTTTTCGTGCTCACTCCAATCCTGAATACGCACATCCGCACCAACGAGTTTGAAGCCGACATGTACGGCTTGAACGCCAGCCGTCAACCCGATGGCTTCGCCCAGGCCGCCATTCATCTCGGCGAGTATCGCAAGATGAGTCCCGGTCCCGTTGAGGAATGGATCTTTTACGATCATCCGAGCGGTCGCAATCGCATCCACGCCGCCATGCGCTGGAAAGCGGAAAACCTGAAGCTCTACGCGCCGCCGGCCAATCACTAGCCCCCATTTTGCGGCATGGTTCGCAGCGCGGGCTTGAGCGTGAGGTGTTGATAGGCTCAAATCATTCATTGCTTGCGCCGGGCCTCTTACTCCTCCCGCACCCTGGCAGTTGCTTTTTCCTCCCCCGCAGCATCAAATAGACTCAGTCAACGTCATCATCGGGTACTCGCAATTGACCGGGGAAGGTGCGCCATGAAAGAAGCAGTCATCGTAAGCTCCGTGCGGACGGCAGTCGGAAAGGCCTACAAAGGCACCCTGCGCTCCACCCGCCCGGATGATCTCGCCGCCGTCGCGATCCAGGGAGCGCTCGCTCGCGTGCCGGGCCTCGACCCCAAGGAAATCGAAGACGTCATCCTGGGCTGCGCCATGCCCGAAGCGGAGCAGGGAATGAACGTCGCGCGAATCGCCTCGCTGCGCGCCGGACTGCCCGTTGAAGCCTCGGCCATCACCATCAACCGTTTCTGCTCCTCCGGCCTGCAAGCCATCGCCCTGGCCGCGGATCGCATCATGACCGGCCAGGCCGAAGTCATCCTTGCGGGCGGCACCGAGTCCATGAGCCTTGTGCCGATGGGCGGCAACAAGGTTTCGCCGAATCCCTGGCTGATGGATCACTACCCGGATTCTTATCTCGGCATGGGCCTGACCGCGGAAAATCTCGCGCGAAAATACGGAATCACTCGCGAGCAGTCGGACGAGTTTTCGCTGCGCAGCCACAAGAATGCGCTCGCAGCCATCGCGGCGGGGAAATTCAAAGATGAAGTCGTGCCGGTCGAAGTGAGCTTTACCGCCATTGATGGATCGAACGGCGGCCGCCCGAAGACCACGAAGATTACCTTCGACACCGACGAAGGCCCGCGCGCCGAGACTTCCCTCGAAGCTCTCGCCAAGCTGAAGCCGGCATTTCATGTGAAGGGAACCGTCACGGCAGGGAACAGCTCGCAGATGAGCGACGGCGCCGCCGCGGCAATCGTGATGAGTGCCGACCGCGCCCGCGCGATCGGCGCAAAGCCTCTCGCGCGATTCGTTTCTTTCGCCACCGCCGGCTGCCCGCCCGAGGAGATGGGCGTCGGCCCCGTCTTCGCGATTCCCAAGGCGCTCAAGCTGGCGGGCCTCACGCTCGATCAAATTGACGTCATCGAGCTCAACGAAGCCTTTGCCGCGCAGTCGCTCAGCGTGATCAAGCTTGCCGGCCTTGACCTGGCGCGCGTGAACCCGAATGGCGGCGCCGTCGCTCTCGGCCATCCGCTCGGCTGCACCGGAGCAAAGTTGACTGCTTCCATTTTGCGTGAGCTTGATCGCCGCAACGCCCGCTTCGGCTTGGTGACCATGTGCGTCGGCGGCGGCATGGGCGCGGCCGGCATCTTCGAGCGCCTCGCGTAGCTCACTGCTTCGGCGCTGCTGGCTGCCTCAGGTCAATTTCGAAAACTCACCCCGGTGTGACGATCATCGGCGGCTCCGCCTCCACGAGGCCCTTCAATCGTTCCAAGTCTTCTTGAAGTTTCTTCTGCGCTTCCCACGTGATCACCGGCTCCATCAGGCTGGGCAAGAAGCCGTAGTATTCGCTCTGCCCGGAGAGGCTCAGGTGCGTTTGCCCGTCTTTTTCACTCAGCAAGTACTGCGACTTTTCGTAGAAGCCGTTCTTGGAATCCCCCACCGAGGAGATCGTGAAGGCGATGCGGCGATTTGCCTCGAAATTGGTCACGAGCATTTCCATGTCAGTGCGTTCATCTCCCATCACCACGACCATGCGAATTCGATCGCCCACGTGTCCGGGATAGAGCGCCACCGGCTTGATCTCTGTCAGTCCGCCGACCCATCTTTTTACCAGATCATCGTCCATCAAATACCGGAACACTTGCGCGGCAGGCCGCTTGATTTCGACCGCGGCAGCATTGCGGCCGTGATTGGGACGCTTCCCGGCGAGCCATAACACCGCTGCGGCAAGAAAGGGCAGCAGCGCGATCGCGATCAGAATGCGCAGGACCCATTTCATAGTCGTTCCCCTTCCTTCGAAGCTTTCTGCTTCGGAGCCACGTGAGGCGCCGTGTACGCGCTCCGCAACCTGGACGCCTGCCCGCGCCTTATTTCTTGGTCGCGATCGTCTTAAGGAACAATTGATAGGGCGCGTCTCCCGCCTTGAGCCATTCCTCGATCGTGACCGATTTCTCCTGGATATCCTTATAAACGCTGCGAAGACTCATCTTCATGCCGCCCTCGCTGAACTCGGCGCTTGTCACCAGCTCCCCTCCTTCCCAGCGGGCCGTCGCGGCGATGACTCCCGGAAAGCTATTTCCAAGGGTAAAGAGCTTGTACGTCTTTTCCTTCGGATCCCACACCAGGAGTTGATGTCCGATTTCTTTCCCCATCGGGCCGTCCGCATCAAAATCGGCAATCACGGAGAAGCCGCCCGGTCCCATCTGGGCTTTGTACCACCCAGTCTCTTTCGCGCCCTGCGGCAACATCGGCGTTTTCTGATACTCGCTTTTAAATTCCCATGTGCCCAGGAGAAACTTCAACCGCTCCATTTCCGGGCCCGGCTTCGGCATGGCTGGCGCCGCTGGCCCCGCTTGCTTCTCTTGAGGCTGACCGGGCGAAGCGGCAGCGGCAATCACAGCGCGCCTCTGGATGAACAGTCCGCCGAGAAGCGCCACGATGACGAGAGCCCCAACCGGTACCGCTCTTCGAATCTCCATTTGCATTTCTCCTTTTGTGATAAGAGTCATTTCGTCTGTTGCGCCGGCACTTCACGCTCCGGAAACAGCCGGTCGAGCAGCGCGGCTCCATGCTTTGCGAATTCGTCCATTTGTCGCTGCGGCACACCGTAAGCCGAAAGCCAGAGCTGCGCCTCGTGTTGTCCTGCTACGCCTTCGATCGTCAGCCACAGCAGCGCGTCGTTGAGTTCTTGGACGGAGACGCAAAATCCGCGCGGCGGGACGACAAATTCCACCCGCCCGCTGTAGCTCTCGTTCCAGGCCGTCCGTGCCGCATAAGCAGCCCCAGGCCGTTCGCGCGTCGCGCTCGCCCCGTGGAACAGCCCGGTTGGGCCGGCAATTCGCTCGTAAGCTTCCTCGCGCGTGACCGCCACTTTCTTTCGCGGCCACGCCACCACGCGCGGCGTGCCGGAGTGCCGTTCGAGATAGTGCCGCAGGTTTACGAGCATGAAGCCCCAGCCGTAATCGGTCGAATCGAATCTCTCGTTCTCCCAGTCCGCGCCGGAAGTGAATCCGGAATTCATCACTCGCACCAGCGTCTTGCCGCCGTGCGATTCGATTGTCCATTCGACCACGGGCGCGCTCGGATCGCCGGGTTTTCCCTCCGTCCAGGCGTATCGGCGATTCGGCTTCCACAGGGTGATGGGCGCTTCGCCTTGGCAATCGGGGCCCCACGAAATGAAAACGGAACCGCCCACGCCGGGCTTCACACGCGCTTCGAGCGGAAACCATCGGGCCAATTCTTGCCCGTCCGTCAGGGCCCTCCACACCGCCTCGACCGGCGCTGCAATTTCAATTTGCTTCTCGATTGTCCGTGTCGCCTGCTTTGGCTTCGCTTCGCTCATCACCTACCTTCGTAGAACAAATTTTGAGCCACTCTCATAGTTTGGGATTCGTCACGATGCTCTCTCCTTATGCGGCCCGCGCGCCTCGCGCTTCGGCGGAATCGGATAGCAGCCAAGAATCAAGCGATAGGGCCGCCCCGGTCCTGGGCGTCCATCGGCAAGTTCCGCGGGAGAAGCATAGCGGCCGGCCACGTCGAGGATCGCGCGTTGCAACTGCGCGGCAAATTCGGCGCGCTGCTCGGCGCTCTCGAAGCGCAGCTCGGAGGAAACCGAAAGCGTCGAGAGCCGCTTGCCTAGGGCGCTGGCTTCCACGCTCGCGCGGCCGAGCTCCGACTGTACTTGCGTCGCCAGCGCCAGCAGGTAGGCTGCGCTGAACGTGTCCTCCACCCGCCGGGCATCAGGCCCCAGCCGTCCGAGCAGTTCCGGCGACAAGACGTAGGCCCGGGCCGTCGCAGTATACCGCTGTTCCACCATGTTTCGCTTGCGCCGCCGCCCGGCTCGCTCGAGGAATCGCGCCCGCGCCAGCTCCCGCACGTGATAGTTGACCATCTGGCGGGGAAGGCGAAGGCGTCGCGCCAGACCGGCGGCCGAATCGGGCTCGGCCAGCGCTTCGAGGATGCGCAGGCGCAGCGGGTGCAGCAGCGCGCTGGCGCGTGCCGGATCGTGGATCACGTCGAGCGTTGCCGGAGCGGTCATGCCTGTTTTTCTATATTGGACAATAATATTTGTCAAGAAAAATAGTATTGTCTTAAATGACCGCCCCGCAGCCCGGGGCCACGGCTGGTCCCGGTCCCCCTCTGGCCGGAGCGAGGGTCGCCCGCAGCTTCCAGGCCAGTTCCCGCAAAGCGCGTTTAGCGGTAGCAATCCTATGGACTGGGTGGTGCGAAGGGCTGCCGCGGACGGCAAGCTTTAATCATGTGCTCCATGGAAGGGGGAACGTGGTATGTTCAGAAGCGTTCGCTGAGGTCTTTCTGCGTTCGGTCAATAGCTCGCTGATGAAATGGACCCTGAGATCGGGCTCGCCTTGTTCAGCGCCAAAGAAGCGGTTTCTAGAATGGAGACAAACGCATGCGAATCTTGCTTTACAACCCAGATAATGGGGTCACACGCAATTTCATGCCGCATCTTTGGATGTTTCTGCTCCAGGCATTGACACCGCCTGGCCACGAAGTATTGCTGATCGATGGCAACGCACAACCGATGGATGAAGACGGCATCGCGCGGTTCGTTCGCGAACAAGGCATCGGACTGGTCGGGATCGGCGCGATGACCCGGATGGTCGCAAAGGCGTACCGCATCGCGGATGCTGTCCGCGCGACCGGTGTGCCAGTGGTGATGGGCGGACCTCATGTTACAGAATTGGCCGATGAAGCCCTCGGTCGAGACGGCGGGCCACGCCATGCGGACGCTGTTGCCCTCGGTGAGGCCGATGAAACATGGCCAAAGATTGTCGAGGACGCCGCGCGCGGCCAACTGAAGGACCTCTACGCTCCGGTGGATGAGTTTGGCAAGGAACGCAAACCCTCTCTTCAGTCCTATCCCTCGATTCCGTGGAATAAAATAAACCTCGACCAGTTTAATTTGGTTCCCAGAGTCGCGGCACGAATGCTTCGGCGTCTCGGGGCTGGTTGGGGCACCTTTCGCCTGATTCCGCTCGAGTCGGGACGGGGATGTCCCTATGGGTGCGAGTTCTGCACGGTCACAGGCTTTTTTGGAGACTCGATCCGGTTTCGCACTAACGAAAGTGTGGTGAATGAACTGCTCCTATTGAAAGCTCGCGCGCAAAGCGAGCGTGGTCAGATCGCCGTCTTCTTCATCGACGATAACTTCGCCATCAACATCAAACGCACGAAATCACTGCTGCGCGACATCATCGCCGCCGGGGCACAGGTGAACTGGGTTGCCCAGATTAGCGCCAACCTCTTGCGCGACGAGGAACTCGTGGACCTCATTGCGGCCTCCGGCGGCAAGTGGGTCTTCATCGGCATGGAGTCCATCGACCCCGCCAACCTCGCCAGCGTGAACAAGGGTTTCAACAAGCCGGGTGAGTATGCAGCGGTGCTCGAGCGCCTCGCCAAACGCAACGTTTATGCCATCACTTCCTTCATTTTCGGCATGGACAACGACACGCCAGGGGTCGCGGAGCGGACGCTTCAGGAAATTCGCACTTGGCCCCCAGGGCTGCCCATCTTCGGCTTGCTCACGCCCTTGCCCGCGACGCCGCTTTACAAAAGACTTGAGGCAGCAGGGCGATTGACGCGGCCGAAGCACTGGCAAGAGTTCATACCATTTGAGATGGCCCACACTCCGTTGAAGATGACCATCGAACAAGCTCATGCAGAAGTGAAGTCTGCGTGGGCTAGTTCGTATAGCCCGGAAGCCATAGCTATGGCTGTCGATTCCTTGAATCACAAGCCGTGGGGTTATCGCATAAATATCTTCATCGCACGAGTATGTTTTCGGGGAATCTACTTCCCTCAAATGGGGCCCTCCGCATGGCTGAAATTGATTTCTCAAAATCGGCGCACAATCTTCAACCTCGCAAAAGAGTGGTTCACTGCTTGGCGCAGCCGGCCTGTTAGGAATGTGCCTGCTGAAGCTTTGGAACCCGCGCCGGTCTCAGCTCGCGGCTGTGTGCCGCCGCAAACTTCCTAACCTTTCGGATCGGCCCCCAGGCCCCCAGCGGACAGTCAGCGCGGGTCAATTGCGAATGAGGAGTCGCCGCATCGTCATTTGAATCTTGCGTGGGCCATCGCTGGCGAGAAGAGCGTTTCTCGGGCCCTATCCGGCTCTTGCGGTCAAGTGGGCTGTTTGCGACCCGAATCGCCTGACCATTTTTCCGGAGGCCGAGTCATCCGAGGCGGTATGTGCAGTTCTATCCGCACACGATTGCCTGCAGTGCGGCGCTGGCGTAACATGCACCGCCAATGGCTGATTCCTCTATCTCCGGCCGCACCGTCTCCCATTACCGTATCCTCGAAAAACTCGGCGGCGGGGGAATGGGCGTCGTGTACGAGTCCGAGGACACCATCCTCGGTCGACGCGTGGCCCTAAAATTTCTGCCTGAAGGACTGGCCCGCGACGCTCAGGCACTCGAACGCTTTCGCCGCGAGGCACGCGCGGCTTCCGCACTGAACCATCCCAACATCTGCACGATTTACGAAATTGCCGAGCAGGATGGACAAGTCTTCATTGCCATGGAGTGCCTCGAGGGGCAGACGCTGAAGCAGCGTATTGCGGGCAAGCCGATGGAGATCGACCAGGTGCTGGATCTGGGAATTCAAATTGCGGACGCCCTCGATGCGGCGCACGCGAAAGGGATTATCCACCGCGACATCAAGCCGGCGAACATCTTCATCACCGCGCGCGGCCAGGCCAAGATTCTCGATTTTGGCCTCGCCAAGATGACGCATCCCGACACTGCTCTCGAATCGCAGACTCGGGACTTCGCGAGCGAGACGCTGACCCAGCCCGGCTCGACCTTGGGTACGTTGGCATACATGTCGCCCGAGCAGGCTCGAGGACGTGAGCTCGATGCGCGCACGGACATCTTCAGTTTCGGCGCGGTGCTTTACGAGATGACCACGGGGACGATGCCCTTCCGCGGCGGAAGTTCTGCCGAGATCTTGGATGCGATACTGAACCGGACGCCCGCCAGCGCCGCACGCTTGAATCCCGATTTGCCGGTTGAGCTTGAACGGATCACTTCGAAGGCGCTCGAGAAGGATCGCGAGCTGCGATACCAGTCGGCAGCGGAGCTGCGGACTGATTTGCGCCGATGGAAGCGCCGGTCCGAAGGGGGAGGGGCAGAATCATCCAGCGAAACTGCCCCGGCGGCCAAATCGCTCTCCGGAAGAAAGGTGAAAATTGCTGCTGTTTCTTTGGTGTTGGCGGTGGCGTTGATTGTCGGCATTCTTTACTTTTTCCGGGGCCATCCTCAAACCATCCGCTCGATTGCCGTTCTGCCTTTTCTCGACGAGAGTAAGGATGCGTCGAGCGAGTACATCAGCGACGGAATTACGGAAGGGGTGATTGATAAACTCTCGGAAGTTTCCGATCTGAAAGTCATGTCGCGCAATTCGGTGTTTCGCTTTAAGGGAAAGGGGGAGGACGCACAAGCTGCAGGACGGGATCTGAACGTGGAGGCGGTGTTGACGGGACGGATCGCGCGCCGGGCCGATGTACTTACGATCAGCGCGGAACTTGTGAACGTGGGCGACGGAAGCCGGATCTGGGGACATCAGTTCAGTCATCAAGGTTTCGATCTCGCTGGAGTGCAGGAGGAGTTGGCGACAGCGGTTGCGGATAAGTTGCGGCCGAATGTTAACAGCGCAGACAAAGCCCGGCTGGCCAAGCGCCCGACAGAAAACAGCGAAGCTTACCGGCTCTATTTGCAAGGCCGCTATTACTGGAACCAGAGAACGCCACCCGGTATTAAGAAGAGCATCGAGTATTTTCAGCAAGCAGTGGAGAAGGACCCGAACTTTGCGCTGGCCTATGCGGGACTTGCTGATGCCTATAACATGAGCCCCATTTTCGGGGTTTTTTCACCCAAGGAAAGCGCGCCGGAAGCCAAGGCCGCGGCGACGAAAGCGCTGGTCCTGGACCCTCTGCTCGCGGAGGCGCACACGGCACTGGGCATGGAGAAGTCGCACTACGATTTTGATTTCCCGGGCGCCCAGAGAGAATTCCTGAAAGCCATTGAACTCAACCCCAACTACGCCAACGCTCACCTATTCTACTCGAACTGCTATCTCAGTCCTATGGGCCGACACGAAGAAGCCATTGCCGAGATGAAGCAGGCGTTGGAACTGGACCCGCTCTCATTGCCCTTGAATAACTTCATGGGGATGACCTACCTGTTTGCCGGCGACTACGAGAAGTCCTTTCAACAATTCCAGCACACCATAGAGATGGATCCGAACTTTGCACTCGCCCACTTCTTTCTTTCCGGCCTCTTGGCCGAGATGGGGAGGTATGAGGAATCAATCAAGGAAAGACAGAAGGGCAAATTGCTGAGTGGCGCACGTCTGGAGGAGGCTGCTGGCGGGGCAACAGAATTTCTCAAAGCATTTCAAACCGGCGGTGAGAAAGGGTACTGGCAAAAGAACCTTGAGAAGGTCCTGAAGGGATATGAGCAAGCGGGGACAGATTACTTTCCCGCAACTGCACTAGCTAGTGCGTATGCAAAGGTGGCCGATAAGGACAAGGCTTTTGAGTGGCTCGAAAAGGCCTACGAGGCCCGGGAGGGAGAGGATGTCACTCTTCTGAATTCCGATCCCAGTTTCAAAAATCTGCATGGCGATCCCAGGTTTGCCGACCTCTTGAAGCGCATGGGACTGCCTCACTAAGCACTCAATTCTGCCGTCAGCAATTCTTCGAGGGCGCAGCCGGTGCCGGGTGACGCGCTTTCACGCGCCTGGTTTCCACGATACGGAAGATCGTAAGGTGTCCCGCCGCGGACAAGTGAAGAGTCTGTCTTACCCTGCTGCCTTGCCGCCGCCCACGAGCTTTTGGAATTCTGTGTCGTCCTGCAGGCAGCGGAGATCCGAATCGCGGGCGGCCCAGTTCAGGTTTCCGTATCCGGCAGCGACCGCCTTCTTGAACGTCTCGAGTGCTTCCAGTTTCTTTCCGAGCATGCCGTACGTGCAGGCTGCATTGTAGAGCGTGTTGCCGTCATTTGGGCGAAGGGCGACAGCGGTCTGCAAGTGCCGGACGCTTTCTTCCGCTTCCCCGAAGTAGGCGAGGTTGCTGGACAGCAGAATGCGGGCGCGCACGTCTTCCGGGACCAACTCCAGTTGTTGGCGGAGGACTTTGATCATCCGCTCCCGGATGTGCTCCGCATCCTTTTTATGGCCCAGCCGTTCCACAGCCTGGCCATAGGGGACATAAGTATTATAGTCGTCCCCGTTGGCTTCGAGGGCCCGCTCGGTTAGCGCGGCGGCCTCTTCGAAACGGCCGGAGGCGAAATACACCCGGCCAAGAATGTTCCACGAGCCCTCGCAATCGGGCTTGTGCTCGATGGCGCGTAGGGCCAGCAGCGCGGCTTCGTCGTATTTCCTTTGGGCATAGAAGAGCCGGGAGCGCGCCACCAGCACTTCCGGCAGGTCGGGCGCAAGCGCAGTGGCCCGGTCGCAGGCAGCCAGTCCCCGTTCGATCCATTTCGAGTTCTGTTCATGGACCTCGTAGATGAGCCCGCACAGGTGCGCAATGCCGGCGTGCGCCAGCGCGAATTTCGGGTCGAGCTGGATGGCCTGCTCGAACATCTGCAGCGCGTAATTGAAATCCTGGCGGCGCGAATAGTTTCGTCCGCGAAGGAAGAAGTCATACGCCAGCGGATTTTCCGTTGGCTTGCGCGCGATGGTTTTTTCTTCCTGCGGCGTCAGCGTGATCCGCAGGGCCTGGGCGATGCTCCGGGCGATTTCCTCCTGGATGGCGAACACGTCTTCCAGTTGCCGATCGTAACGCTCCGCCCAGACGGAATGCCTGGTCGAGGCTTCCACAAGTTGTGCGGTGATCCGCACACGGTTGCCGGCGCGGCGGATAGAACCTTCGAGCACGTAGGCGGCGCCAAGCTGCTGGCCCACTTGTTGTGCCGTGACCGGCTTGTCGCGGAATGCCAGCATCTCCGAGCGGGGAAAGATTTCCAGTTGCGCGATCTTCGATAGCTCCGTGACGATATCTTCAGTAATCCCATCGCGGAAGTATTCGTCATCTTTCGCGCCACTCTGGTTTTCGAAATAAAGCACGGCAACTGTTTTCTGTGGCGTCGCCATGGCCGAGGGATGCGCTGGGCTGGCCGCTGCCTTTTCGGCCGCGGGCCTGCGGCTCGATTCCAGGTCGCGCTTGATCCGCTTCAGGTCGGAGCGCAACTCCGCCGCGGTCTGGTAGCGCAGGTCGGGGTCCTTCTCCAGCGCCTTGTTGAGGATGTTCTCCGCTGCCGCAGGCAGCCGCGGATTCACTTGCGTCGCCGGCTTCGGCGTCGCAGTCAGGATGGCATTGAAAATCACCGCCGCCGTCGCGCCGGAGAAGGGAACTGTGCCTGTAGCCATCTCGTAGAGAACCACCCCCAGCGAAAACAGGTCCGACCGTGCATCAATCTCTTCCCCCCGCGCCTGCTCCGGGGACATATACGCCACCGTGCCCATGGAGCTCCCCGGGCTGGTCAGGTGTTCCTCGCCGAGGACGTGCCCACGCGTCGCCCCTGCGGTTGCGCCCACCGTGTCAGCCGCGTGCTCTCGCTTCAGCGTCAGTTTCGCCAAGCCGAAGTCGAGAATCTTCGCTTGCCCGCGATCGACGAGAAAGATGTTCGCCGGCTTGATGTCGCGGTGGACGATGCCCTTCGCATGCGCCGCATCGAGCCCGTTGGTGATCTGGATGCCGATCTCGACCAGCGTTGAAAATTCGATGGGCTTCCCGTTGATGCGGTGCTTCAGGGTGTGGCCTTCCAGCAGCTCCATCGCGATGAACGGCCGACCTTCGAACTCGTCGATGTCGTGAATCGTGCAAATATTCGGGTGGTTGAGTGCTGAAGCGGAGCGGGCTTCGCGGCGGAACCGCTCGATGGTCAGCGCGTCCTGCGAAATGTCGTCGGGCAGGAATTTCAATGCCACGTTGCGGCCCAGGCGCGTGTCCCTAGCCTTGAATACAACACCCATGCCACCGCCGCCGATCTTCTCGCCGATGACATAGTGGGATATCGTCTGGCCGATCATCGGGCCGTTCTCCTTTGGCGGCCCCCTGGGGTGGTGGCTGCGCAAGTGTACGGCGTACTTTTCTACAAACTAGCCCGCGTGTCAATCACCACCGGCGGGCTCTTTTCCCTCGTCTTCCCGCGGAATCTAATTCTTTTCAAGTCGGTGACGCCTTACAGCTTTCAGCTCGCCACCGGCGCATCCGCATACTGGATCCCCTATCGGTTCAACAAGGAATAGAGCAGCAGGCCGCTAATCCCGATCGAAAACATGCCAGCGACGATGAACTCCCATGACCTTTCCATGGAGACACGCGCCAACATTCTTACCCCTTGCTTGGGAAAAACGAGGTAGATAAAACTTTTTAGCACCAGGCCCCACCCCATTAACGTAAGCACAATCGGCAAGCCATGCCACACGTTGTGGAAGGAGACGATCAGAGCGCCCAACGGAAAATGAACTAGCGCATTGAGGAAACTGCCGGCTGCGCCCTTATCGTGCATGGCGATGAAGAATTCCGCCCACACGCGAGGTTGAACAATGTGGGATACGCCGGTAACAAAGAAGCAGAGGATTGCAAATTTCGTGACCGCTATTTCCATACTTCAGTCCTCAACTCTTATTCTCATGGCGACCCGCCAACCGATTCATCCTCGTCCCCTACTTATGGCCAGCCTTCGACTTCTGCTCCTCCCGATACGCTGCCAGCACGCTGCAAAGCACCTTTCCCTTGTTCTCGGGGGCCTTCTGGTCCAGTTTTCCGTTTGCCAGGGCCTCGATTTCGCTGGAAGACTTGTCGTACGCCGATTGAAATGCACCCGGCGATGCAGTCCGGCGCACCTCACGCAGCGCCGCGGCCAGGTCAATCTCGTAAGCCGTTTGGACCTTTTCGAAAGCCGCGATTTCACCGCCCGACATCTCGCCGGTTTTCCAGTTCTTGCCTGCCAGCGACTCTATTTTCTTGGCATTTTGCGCATAGGCGACTGCGAAATTTCCCGTCGTAATTTTGGCCGCGGCGTCCCGGTAGGCGATCGCCGTATCAATCATCCTGGCGAGGAGAATCTTTTGAAGAATTTCAGCGTCCTCCTGCTCCACGTCCCCCGTTTTCCATCTCTTTTTGGCAACGGATTCCATTCTCTTTGCGTACAGTTCGTACGCGGCCGTGAAGGAACCGGTCTTTGCCGTCCGCGCCGTCTCCAGAATCGAGAGGGCGCCATCGATCACTTGTGCGTCTCGAACGGCTCGAATGCTTTCTCGCTGTTCGTCGGAAATTTCATCTGTCTCCGGATCCAGCTTGGCCACCGCTTCGAGATTCTTCTTGTGAAGTTTCATCGCCGCTACGAAGTTGCTTTCTATATTGACGAAACAATCCTCTGCGAAGGCAGCGCGGTCTACGGCCGTATCCACCGGGGGCGCAGGCGCCTTGGCTTCCTTGGGTGCCTCCTTCTTGCCGCATCCGGCCGCGCCAGCCAGCAACCCGGCTGTGAGCCCGAGGGTGAGTAGAAGCTTGATCCTCATTGCCGCCTCCTTGCAGGAATGACCCCTGTGACGCCTCCCCTTCGCCTCGTTCCCCGCAGTTCGGGTGGGATTGCTTGTTGATGACGCTCGCTGCCGCACGGACAGTCCTATTTCTCCATCTCCGAAGCCCAGTTTAGAAGGATGGAGAGCGGCGCGGCGTTGGCTTCATCCATTTTCGTGATGATCAGGAATCTCTGTCCGTCGCCGCTCACATCGTAGGAGAAGACGTCCGACGCGGAAACCGGCTGCCGCCGGTGGGTCTGAAAAAGCGCGACCGGGGAGCCAGCTTCGAAGCCGGCTCCCGTCTTCACTGCCACTGCCATCAACTTTCCGTCCGCCGACAGGAAGAACAACTCCCTGCCGTCCTGGCGCCATCTCGGCTCCTGCCCTCCTCCGCTCGACACCTGCCACTTGCCGTTGCCGCTCAGAAAGGGGGACACGTAAATCTCCATGTTCCCCGTTTCATTCGAGGCGTAGGCCACCCATCGGCCATCGGGGGAAAACTGTGCGTTCCGCACCGTCCACTTGGCCTGCAACAGCGGCTTGGCTACACGCTCCGGCAAGGAGAGGTACCACAGCTCGTTTGCCTTCCTGACCAGTACGTACTTGCCGTTGCGCGACCAGTCCCAGGCATTGACCTGCAAACCCTCGCCGAGATCGGCCACCTCTTCCTCGGAGCCGGACCCATCGGCGTTCTTCAGATAAAGGTGGAAGCCGAGCTTGCGGTTCCAACTGAACAGGATCTGCTTGCCATCGGGACTCCAGACAGGCGCCTGATCCAACGACGGATCGAACGTCAGCCGCGTCGTCGCACCCCGGGCCGGCTCATGGATCCAAATATCAATGTTCCGTCCGTCCGTGTCCGTTTGGTCTGTGGCCACCCTGCGCCCGTCTGGCGAGAGACGCGCGTTATTGTACGACCCAGGCACCCCGACCGTGCCTGCCGGCTTTCCGCTGCGGTCAAACCACGTCAACTGCGAAAGGGACGCCCCTTTCCCCGTTTGCGTGACCAGAACCTCCCCATCCGCGACACTGAAAACAGCCCTGTCCACCGAAGGAATGTACAGCACTTCGTTGCTCAGGTTGTGGGGCTCGCCGCTCAGAACGTAGCGCCGCCGGTCGAACGGCTGTGCCACCAGCGTCTTGTCCCGCAGGTACACTAGGTAGCCTGGCTCTGCATAGGCCGCGTTCGCGTCCGTGCTCACGAGCGAGCGTCTTTCCTGTGAATCAAGTGAGCCTAGGATGATGGAGTTGTTTTCCAACATCCCTGAGAAATTCGCAGCGAGATAAAGAAAATGTTTCCCGTCGGGCAGGAACACCGGCCAGCGGTGGCTTTGTTCAAAGCGTGAGGTATCCGGCTTGGTGATTTCCACCGGCGAGCCGCCCGAGGAAGAGACTCGGAACAACCCTACGCCCAGCGAGTCGGGTGTGAACACGATCACTCCGTCCCGATTCCACGTGGCGCCGCGCCCGTTGGGCGCATCGCACAGCACTTGGGGCTGTCCTCCCGACACCTCTATTTTCTTGAGTTTGCCGTCCGCGAAGAACCCGATGAATTTGCCGTCGGGCGACCAAAATGGGTAGGACGCCCCTTGAGTCCCCTCGAGCGGAGTGGTCCGCCGGCCACCCACTTCATATATCCAGACCACGTACTTGTTCGCCTGCGCGGAATAGGCGACCATCGCCAGGGTGCGCCCATCCGGGGATAGCGCCAGGTCGTTCGCGGGAAACGGCACGGAGGCGTGGAAATACATCGGGTGCGGGCGTCTATTGCTTGCCTGCCACCACGCCACACCGGCGGCCATCGCTAACAGAAAAAATGTGGCGGCCAAAAGCCAACCTGCGCGCTCCCATCTCCTCCGCCCGGCTGGGACGCTTGGCAGCGCGCCAGCCTTGGAGCCTCCTTCGGCGATCCAGTTCAACTCGCTCGCCATGTCGCTCGCACTCTGCCAACGTTCCTCGGGATCTTTCGCCAGGCATTTCTTTACGACTCGCTCCAGCGTCGGCGGCGTCATCGGCTGCAAAGCCGCCATGGGCTGTGGGTCAGAAGAAAGAATGGCCGCGATCAAGCTCGCTCGGCTTTTCCCGGCAAATGCCGGTTTGCCCGTCGCCATTTCGTAGATCACTCCTCCCAGCGCGAAGATATCCGTGCGCGCGTCCGCCTCTCTCCCTTCCAATTGCTCGGGCGCCATGTACTGGAATGTCCCGACGAGGGTACCCTCGGCCGTCAATTTCGATTGCTCTGTTGTCATCTCGCTCAGTGCCGCTGCCAAGGGAGCCGAGCCGAACTCTTTCGCCAAGCCGAAATCCATCAGCTTGGCGCCCGTTTTCGTCAGCATAACATTCGACGGTTTCAGATCGCGGTGAACAATACCCAGCCTGTGGGCCTTGGCGACCGCATCGGCAATTTGCGCCGCAAAGCGCAAGGTCTGCTCCGGCAGCAAAGGTCCCTTCGTCAGGCGGTGCTCCAGCGTTTCACCCTCGACCAGTTCCATGACGAGGAAGTCCACGCCATCCTGATGACCGATGTCATGCAGTGTGCAGATGTGAGGATGATTGAGTTTCGAAACAGCTTTCGCTTCGCGCTCCAGCCGTTGCCGTAAGGACGGATCAGAGGACAGATTGGCCGGCAGAACCTTGACGGCTACATCTCGTTCCAATCGTGTGTCGCGGGCGCGATACACCTCTCCCATGCCACCCGCGCCGAGACGGGATTGAATCTCATAAGGACCAAGTTTTGTGCCAGTCGCGAGCCCCATCGTCGGCGCGCATTATAGCTCCAAATCGAATATTGCCTGAGCCGTCAGAAAATTTGGCATTCCTTGGTAAAAATCCGCATCTAGCTTGCAGTCATGTCCAATGCCCTGCACCTCGCCCGTCTCGCCTCCGCGAGGGGTAAGGTTCACCCTGACCTGCGAACGCCGCTTGTCACCGCTCTCCCGTTCCCGGTAAGATGACTCTTGCCCCGGATTGAAGTTCTTTCCCTCGGAGCATCATGGCGGGTTCATCCGTCTGGTACTTTGCCTACGCGAGCAATATGAGCCGGTCGCAGATGCGGGCGCGCATCGGCGAAGTCGCGGAAGAACGCCTCGCGCGCCTCGAAAACTACGAACTCATCTTCAACAAGAAGTCGCGCGGCGGCACTGCCACCGCCAACATTCGCCAGGCGCCGGGCAAGGTTGTCGAAGGTGTGGTCTATCGCATTGTGGAGTCCGCCCTGCGCACGCTCGACCGCTTCGAAGGCGCGCCCGTGCATTACCGCCGGATCGAAGTCACCGTCGTTGATCCGGCGGGAAACAAGCTCAACTCGCAAGTGTTCATTGCGACCAAGGTCGAGAAGGGCCGTCTTCGCCCGGCCCCTCACTATTTGCAAACCATCCTGGAAGGCGCCCGGGAACACAGCTTGCCGGCGGAGTATATTGAGAGTATCAATGCGGCGGCGCTGGGCTAGTCTCGATCGCCCTGCGCGGGCATTCCGCGCCGGACGTCGTTCTGCACGAAGAGGAGCATCATGGCCACCACAACGGTGTCGCAAAATCTGACTCGCGGCGGCGCATTCCTGATTGCGCCTTGCACTCCCGAAGATGTCTTCACCCCGGCGGATTTGAATGACGATCAGAAACTGATCGGCCAGACCGCCGCCGAATTCGTCGAGAAGGAAGTGCTGCCGCTCGTCCCCGAGCTCGAACAGCACAAGGAAGGCTTGATGCCGCAAGTGCTCAAGAAGGCCGGCGAGATCGGCTTGCTTGGCGGCGGCATCCCCGAAGCCTACGGCGGCTCGGGACTCGACAAAGTTTCGGCAACCGTGCTCGCGGAAAAACTTTCCGGATACGCGTCCTTCGCCGTCACTCACGGCGGACACGCCGGCATCGGCACGATTCCCATCGTTTATTTCGGCACCGAAGAGCAGAAGAAGAAATACCTGCCGAAGATTGCGACCGGCGAATGGATTTCCAGTTACTGCCTCTCCGAGCCGCACGCCGGCTCGGACGCGCTCGCCGCGCGCACGCGGGCCGTGCTGTCGCCGGACGGCAAGCACTGGATCCTGAACGGCCAAAAAATGTGGATTACCAACGGCGGCTTCGCCGACGTTTTCATTGTCTTCGCGAAGATAGACGGCGAGAAATTCTCCTGCTTCATCGTCGAGCGCGGCTATCCCGGATTTTCCGTCGGCGCCGAAGAAAAAAAGATGGGCATCAAGGGCAGCTCGACCGTGCCGATCTTTTTTGAGAATTGCCAGGTGCCGAAAGAAAACTTGCTGCACGAAAGCGGCCGCGGCCACATCGTCGCGTTCAATTCCCTCAATGTCGGCCGCTTCAGCCTCGGCGCCTACTGCCTCGGCGGCGCGAAGCATGTGATCGCGATTGCCTCGAAGTACGCGAAGGAGCGCACCGCGTTCGGCAAGCCCCTCTCCGACTTCGGGCTGATTCGCGCCAAGCTCGCCGAGATGGCCATCCGCGCCTATGGGGTCGAATCCATGATCTACCGCTCGGCGGGGATGATCGAAGCGGCCATGTCCGCGCCCCATGCTGATAAGACGCAACAGGCGATGCAGGTCCTCGAGGAATACGCCATCGAAAGCTCCATCAGCAAAGTCTACGGCAGCGAAATGGTGGATTTCTGCGTGGACGAAGCCGTGCAGATTTTCGGCGGCTACGGCTTCCATGAAGATTATCCGGTCGCGCGCGCCTATCGCGACAGCCGCGTCAACCGCATCTTCGAGGGCACCAACGAAATCAATCGCATGCTCATCATCCAAATGTTGATGAAGCGCGCGACCGGCGGCGTGCTGCCGCTGATTCCGGCGGCGATGAAGCTCGCCGAAGAAGTTCTCGCCGGCCCTTCGATGGAGGAATCCTCCGGCGGCGCCTTCGCCGAAGAAGAGCGTTCCGTCTCGAACGCCAAAAAGATTTTCCTGCTCGCGGCCGGGACCGCGGTGCAAAAATTCCGCGAAAAGCTCGCGGACGAACAGGAAATCGTCGCCGCGCTCGCGAATGTGGTGATGGAAATTTATGGCATGGAATCCTCGCTCCGCCGCGCGCAAAAAGCGGTGGCCTTGCGTGGCGATGCCGCCTCGGTGATGGCCGATGCCGCGCGCGCCTTCCTCTATAGCGCCGCCGGCCGCGTCGAGCGCGAAGCCAGGACGGCGCTGGCGGCAACCGCGGAGGGCGATACGCTGCGCACGCAACTCTCCGCGCTGCGCCGCTTCTCGAAGCGCGAACCCGTGGACATGATCGGCCTGCGCCGCCGCGTCGCTGCCGCCGTGCTGGCGGGCGATCGTTATCCCTTCGAAGGCCGCTGAAACTTTGGCCATCGATCCCGAACCCATCGGCTGGATCCGCGAACTCGCTGCGCCCTACCTGCGCGGCTATCGCGCTTTCCCGGAGCGCAGCCAATCCCTTCGCGGCTATTGGTTCCTCCATCCGGCCTCGCCGCGCAACGCAAGCCCCGCAGCCCGAGGCGCCGCCGAAGCCAAGTCTCCCGATTCCATCGGCTTCTTCGTCGGCTACCTCGCGGAGGGTTCCGGATACGCCTACTTGTCTCCTCAGTCGCCCGAATGTCTAATTTTCGCGTTCGTCGCGCCGGCAGGCGGGTCACTGCATCGCCGACTGGTTGCCGCACCCGGTAGCCTGATGCGCAAGACCTTCGACTACATTCGCATTCTCACCCACCGTCCTCCGCGTTTTGTCTTCCACGAACAGGAATTGGCGGCCATGACGCGGCATCAATCCATGCGCGACTGGCCGCGCGAGAAGCACGAGCACTTCTCGCGGAACTTCTTCATCGAGGCGCTCGCCTGGCTGGTCCGCAGCGGCCTGGTTCGCAGCCTCCTAGCCGAGCCTTTGCAACCAGACCGCAAACGACGCGCAAAACCCTCGAAACCCGCCCGCGCCGCCAGGCGAAAACAGCCGCAGAAGCGAAGTCGCAGCACCCGTCACATCCCCAAATTGAGGAAATCTACTCAAAAGCGGCAGCCTGGGCGAAAGGACAGGAAACGTCCAGGTTCGATGCCTGGCCGGAAGTAGGGAACGCGCTGACTATTTTTGGGAACTTGACTTACCATTTTCTGGAAGTTGCTCCGTTTTTCAGTTTACTAATTCCATTAATCACAGCCACTTAGAGATTTGCTCCCTTTGGATGCCGACTTGCATCCAATTCCTATGGAAGGGTAGGTGTCGGCCCATGAGTAAGGCGCGGATAAAGAAGTGGATGTGGCTGGCCCTGGCAGGGATCGTCGCTCTGCAAGTCTATTTTGTGCGGGAGCTTCTGGCCGCTGAGCTGCTGTTCGGAATGCTGCTCGTGTTCGGGTTGTCCGTTGCGTTCCTCTTTTTCCTGATCCAGCAAATTGGCGAGCGCGGCCTGGGCTGGTTGAAGCCTTATGCACTCGAGCTGGCTCGCTCGACCTGGCGTCGAGTCGTCCAACTGGAAGTAATCACCCGTAAGACCCTCCGCCACCAACGTTCAGAGTCTGCCCACTAACCACGAATTTCTCCTCCTCGACGATCTCCCACTCCGTCTCCGGAATTCCTCCGTTGTCATCCCGAACCCGGTCGCGGTGTCTGCGAACGGCGGTGAGGGATCCGCTTTTCCTGGACGGGCTCCCCAGACATCCGGCGCCGAGACGAACTTGATCTTGCGGTGCCCATTGCATCGGTTTTACGCGTGGGGCTTTTGACTTTGTCGTCGTTCTAGCAGGAATTTGGGCGCACGGCCAAGACGTTAGGCGCGAAGGCGAAGTTGAAATCGGCTGCCTTCGCTCTCATCGGCGGCCACCCACCTCTCCTGCCTATCGAGCGCCGTACACGACTGATATACTTCGCCGGTGCCTCACGCCCAAACCAATTGTCGCAATAGATTCTCTGCCCCACCTTCGGCGCGTGTGTCATCCCGAACCCGGTCGAGTTGTTTGCGAACGGGGGTGAGGGATCTGCTTTTCCTCGGCCTAAAATGAAACGGACGTACTGCGTTTACATTCTAGCCAGTCGTTCGCGAACCCTGTACACGGGCGTGACAATCAAGCTCGAACGCCGAATGGTTGAACATCGCGACGGGCTCGTTCCCGGATTCACGGCCCGGTATCAAGTCTTTCGCTTGGTCCACTTCGAAGTATTCGGCGACATTCGCTCCGCAATTGCCCGCGAGAAGGAAATCAAGGCTTGGCGGCGCGAAAAGAAAATCTGGCTCATCAAGCGCCACAACCCAACATGGGAAGATTTTGCCAGAGGACTTGGGAAGGACAGGCAAAGTCAAGAGCACAGAATTAGAATCCGGCGAGAGTAAGAACAAAAGCAGATCCCTCACCGCCGCTCGCCAAAGGCGGGCGAGCGGATTCGGGATGACACCGCGGGTACGGGGATCACACCGTGAGTACGGCGAGTAAAAGCGGCACGGCGACGATGGACCAGCTCATCATCAATCGCCGGCCCAAGGCGGGCGAGTGGTGCAGTCATTCGCACGCGCTTCGGACTCGGTTGTCCCCACTCAACCCGCGCGAATCCTCCTTCCCCATGCTTACGAACAAATCAATGTCGGGTCTCGTGTATCCGGCCTCGGCGGGAGCTCTCGTAGGGGCGCTGCTTGCTGCGCCCGCTCTTGGTTTTGGGATTTGTCGGGCCTCGTGTACTCGACTGTAAGATCTTCCGGGCTTCACGGCGCGGCGATTGGACCAACCGCCGGTCTTACCTCCTCAATAGTCGTCCAAAAGTGGCAACATCCCGACCAAGCGATCAATTGGAAGAGCGTTGGCGTGGCTACCCCGGGCTGCGCCGCTCTCGTGGTGAGCCAAGCCGAACCATGGTGCAGCCCGCTTGTCGCTCAGCTTACTCCCCGGTGAATGGCCCCAGTGGTATCATCCCCGCGTGCCAACTCAACGGAACAAAATACGCGGAAAGGCCGCGCCACCCGCCGTTTCGGCCCAGGTTCAACTATACGGCCCCGTGTCCGTGATCATGACTAGGAGACGATTATGGCCGGCTTCTCGACTGTGTTTTGAAAACCGTTCTGGCACTAGCGTCCTAAATGCCCTTCTCTCTGCGGATCGCAGGTGTGTCTAGGTCCTAATAATCAGCAACCACCCGTCGCACGAGCCTTATAATGCTCCTTGTGGCATGAACCATGGACGTAAACCAAGCGCTTGAGATTTTGGGACTGGGACCGAGCGCGACCCCCGTCGAGATCAAAGAAGCGTACCGAGATTTGGCCAAGGTGTGGCATCCCGATCGCTTCGCGAATGAACCACGCCTACGACAGAAGGCAGAGGAGACACTCAAGGAGATCAACGAGGCGTATCAGGTTCTTGCGGGACACAGCACTCCACGAAGTCCTGGTTCGAACAGTGCTCAAGAGGCGCAGGGGCGACAGAGTTCGAGTTACCAGTCGCGAACGACCGCCGGAGTTCGGTCTGATACAGAATCAAGCACGCCTACGGCTCCGACAAAGCCGGATGCCCCTGCCAAGTCAAAGACGCGTCTACCTTACTGGGCGTACGCCCTAATCGGTATTGTGGTGATTCGTTTGATCGGATACGCGGTCTGGCAGCCTCGGACTAGCCAAGAGCGAAGTAGCTCCTCGGCCAGCGAGACCGTCCAGAGTTCGCAGCCGCAGACGAAAGTGATGGTTGCCAGTCCTACAGCCTCGCAGGGCGTCAGGCATTCTCCGACAGTAAGGGCACCGCACCGATTCGACTCGCGTCGCCCGACTGTTGCTGAGCCGCAACGTCGGGAGGGTAGCGAGTTGCGCCCAAGCACGCCGAACAGCGCTATAGAGAATGAGGCCAGAACTGAGAACCGAGCCAGCGCAACACCTCGATCCGACCTCAACCTGTCCTCCGACGAAAGAGCGTCCTTAGAGGCTGCGTGCTCCCACGCGAAGTATCTCGAAGGCCCCGCGGTATACAACCGATGCCTCGAAGATCAGCTTGCTCGCCTTGCAACAGCGCCCCGGCGACCTGACCTGTCCAGCTTGAGTGACCCTGAACGGCGCTCCATTGAAGCAGCGTGCTCCCACGCG
>JBGQEW010000019.1:0-25585 GCA_041496565.1 Terriglobia bacterium
GGCATCGGCATTGGACCCAGGCTCACCTGGATATGATCGCGGAGGCGACGGTGTTTGCGGCCGCCCCCGTTGATGTCCACGATGATCTCCTTGTCGCGAAATTGTAAGTTCGTGATCTGGACGGTATCGCCCGGGTTCGCCGCCGCGCCATAGGTGGCCAGAGTCTGGCGCAAAGCCTGCTCGTCCACCGGCTTTCCCGCCGCGATACGGAAGCCCTTGTTCCAAGCGGGCAGGGGCCGCACGACCTTGGCGAATTCGCCGTAGACGAATCGAACGATGGCGAGCTCGGAATCAGGCCGCAAGCGCTGGTTTTTTTTCGGCGGCTGATCCACGGCTTCGAGGAAGAGACTCGGCAATGCCGGCAAATTTGGCGCTGATACGGCAGCGCCGATCAGGTTCGGCTGCGGCCGCAGGTAAAATACCTCGGGGACATCGGAACACGCGAACAGGATTGCTGCCAGAGCGAATGTGGATAGGCGAAGCATGGCCAAGGCCTACCCCGCTATTTTAGTGCTTCTTGCATCCCGGAAGAAACATGAATCCGCTTGTCCCGGGCCAGCCAGAGAATCGCGGCGGCTGAAATCACGGTCAGCACCACACTGCCCTCCGGGCCGTAGTTCCCGCCCGTCAGCCAAGCCGGGCCTGCCACATTCACGCGCAGCATCATCGGCTCGACCCGCAGGCCACTGACCGGGAAGGCAAAGACCGGTCCCATCGTGAAGTTCCACGCCCAATGGAGCCCGATCGGGAGCCACAAGCCGCGCGTCCTGAGATACGCCACGGAGAGGACCACGCCCGCGAGCGCTGTGTTCACCGTCGAAAGGACGGTGGCGGCAGGATTTTGAAGATGTGCAAGCGCGAATAGAGCCGACAAGACGGCAACCGCTCCCCATTCCCCCAAGGAATCAATCAGCCGCTGGAAGGCGTAGCCGCGAAAGAGGAGTTCCTCGGCTGTGGCCGCAAGCACCAGCCAGATCGCGGTGCGCACCAGATGGAACCACACCGAAGTTCCGGCTTCGCCCCAACCGGTAAAACGAACTGCCCCTGCAGCGGCAATGGGCCCGACGACCGCGGAAATCAGCAGCAAGCCGATTCCGATGCCCCCTAGAGTCTCGCGCGCCCAGCCTGCGTAAAACCAGAGCCCCAGCGTGCGGAAGCTGCGCTCGTCCATCAGCAGGAGAAACATCCACGTCTCGAGCAACAACACCGCGCAGAGCGTCGCGTAGCAGGGAATACTCGCCACGACGGGAACTGATCCCGACAGTATGGCGAACACCCGGACCACCAGGCCGGAAGTAAGATAGGCCACGCCTGCAAAAGATATCGCGCGCCAAATGGGCCGCAGCAATCCGTCTTGCCCGAGCAGGAAATCAGGCAGCCTTCGCGAGCGGTCCGGTCCGGTGAGGGGGTCCATGCGAGGCTTCTTCCCTTTTTTAGCAGATTGTGGAAGACGAGTGCTTACGCGTCGCCCCGAGCAGAACGTTCCACGATGTAGTGTGCACGGAGACAGGGAGATGCGTTTCGAGAGTGCCGGAGAAATTCGCTGCGAATCGGCGGGAGCTGACCGCGCGCCCCATGCGCCTAGCTGGACGCAGCGCGGAACTTGACGTCAACCTTGTTCTCGTCTTCAACCTTTTGCGTGGCCAGATTCGGCTCGAAGCAGCGTCGGCAGCGCGCCTCGTACATCCCGCCAGCGCCAACGACGATCAGCTCCTCCGACGCCACCAGCCGCTGCGTATGCACGGCCGGATTGCCGCATCGCACGCAAATCGCCAGCAGCTTGGTGATCTCTTCCGCGACGGCAAGCAGCCGGGGCATCGGCTCAAACGGCCGACCCATGAAATCAGTGTCGAGCCCGGTGACAATCACGCGCTTGCCCGCGTCGGCAAGTTGTGTGCATGCATCCACCAGCATTTCGCCGAGAAACTGAGCTTCGTCAATGCCGATCACCTCCGTGCGCGGCTCGACCTTCTGCAGAATTTCTCCCGCATCCTTCACCAGGTCCGATGCGATTTCGAGTCCCGAGTGCGAGACGATTCCGTTGGCCGCATAGCGCTGATCGATCACGGGCTTGAAAATCTGCACGCGCTGCCGCGCGATTTCCGCGCGCCGCAGCCGGCGGATCAGCTCCTCGCTCTTGCCGGAAAACATCGGGCCGACCACAACCTCAATCCAGCCCATGTTGCCCTTGACGATGTCCACGCCTTCCTCCTGGTTCCCGGTCGTAGGCTAGCATAGCGCACGGCTCCGGGCCCCAAAATTTCTTCCCGCTCAGCCCTGGTAGAGCCGGGCATTGAAGAACGGCGCAAACGCGTTGATGACGGCGACGCGGAACGCCTCTTGTCGCGTGATCAAATTGCCCGTCAGCACGCCCCAGGCGCCCTGGGCATCACGGATTCCGTGACCGCCGGCAAACGCGTCAATCGCTTCGGCCAGCTCGACGCCTTCGTCCACCACGCGCGCGATCAACGGCTGCGGCAATTCGACTGCGCCCGACTGTCCGAATGCGCCCCGGCCGGAGCCATCCATCACGTAAACCCAATTCTCGAGAAAGACGGAGCGCTTGCCGCCGTTCTCCACCACGTCCAAGCCGCCCTCGAGCCCCACAAAATATTTCCACGGCTCGCCGCATTCGCTCCCGAGGATCACCAACGCTTCGGCGCGGTGGCGCGCTCCCGACATTAGCTCGGCGCGCGAGAGCGGCGTGTGCCCAACACCGGTGGGCACATCGACGCCGACGACTTCAAAATGCGCGTCCGCCGCAAGGCTTGGCCCGCACTGGAGGAGCGCTTCCTCGACGGCGCCAAGCTTCGGTTTGCGCGTGCTCCCTACTGCGACATGAATTCTTCTCATCTCAAGCGACCCAATTGGAGCCACAGATGAACACAGATAAACGCAGATGAAAAGAAAGGAAAGAGGAAAAACTGCGTGAGAGCGGGACTCGAGGATGATCCATCACTCCGCCGACACCCGGTCAGGCCTATTTGATCTTTAGTCCGTGTTGTTCCGCGTTCATCCGTGGATTCACTCTTTCCAAAGCGGAGCCTGCTTTTCTCTTCCGTAGCGACCTTGTAAGAAAACCTTCAGATCCTCAATCGACGTAAACACCTGGTCCGCGCACGCCAGCATCCACCCGCTTATTTCTTCGAGCGGCGACGAGCTTACCAGGTACACGGGAATTCCCTTCCGAAACGCCACCGTCAACTCGGCCGGCGTGCCACCGCTCTGCCCCGCCTCATTGTCCCAATAGCAGATTAGGTAGTCCGCCTTGTTTTCGATCAACTCGAGATCGAAGTGGATGATCTTGCGAACGACGCGACGGAAACGATCGAAATCGGATTTCTTCCACTCGCGGAAATGTGCGGCTTCTTCTTCGGTCAGGCTTTTCTTCTCGTCTTCGGCGGGGTCGTAGACGCGATGTCCCAGCTCGTCGAGCAGGAAAGGTGTGAGCTTGCGGCGCCAAAGTTTGCCGCCGCCGGCAGCGAATTCAATCGGACCGCATAAATAGGCGAGCATCGGGGGCCAGGAGCGCAGACTCTAGCACGCCGCGCCCACCGGGCAAAGCTCCGCCCTTAGGTCCCATCGCGCGGTTCGGCCAATGGGTGGCGCGGAAAGACGATCAGCGACACGACAAGCGATTCAGCTGAAGGAGGATAAGGCGGAAGGACCACAGAACTGGAGCGGCCGAGGGGACTCGAACCCCCGCCTACAGCTTGGCAAGCTGTCGTACTACCCCTATACTACGGCCGCTTCGCACACCACACGAAGTGACACCCCACCCGCTTTTATAGCACGGCATCATTGTGCGGGCAAGGGTCCGCCGACCGGCAGAAACTTGCCATTTCCCGAGATACACGAGGCCGCGTGCAGGGGCGGGATCGAGACCCCGAGATGCCTCTAATCCACTTCTAGAATGCGCGTGGCCCGGACGACGGGAGACTTTTTCTGGCGTTCGGCAAACCGGGACGCTCGCTCGCGATCGATGTACACCCGGGCGAACCTTTCGCCGTCCCGGTAGAAAACGGTGACCTGCCAGTGACGGTGTTTGCGGCGCCGGTCCCGGCGAAAGCGGCTACTCTTTTTCGGTTTTGTTTTTTTCATTCTCTCTTCACTTTTACGACTGTACGGGCGCAGGAACTATGGCAAGTTTACCCGGCCCGCGCAAGTCACTATCTGGGGACTACCTCTCTTGACAGCATCCGCTGCCTGGAATACCGAGTTGCCGGGGTCAGAATTCGAAAATTCACTATATTCATTGGGGGGCCGGTTGACTTCCCATCCCCGTCCCGGCTGCGATCGGAGATCTGCCCCACACACGATTGGGGGCCGTGCGACGCACATTCTCGAATACTTCTAGCAACCTTTGCACCGTTTGAGCGTCTAATCCTTGAGCACTAAATATACGGATCGGGACGTCTTGAAGCACCTTCGAGCGATCCGCTGGAACTTTTTGACGAGGCGCTCCGTACTAGAGAGTGAGTAACCAATCGCGGGAGACGGGACAATGGTAATGAGAATTCAGCAAGAACAAGAGATTCAAGATCCGCGGAATCACTCGCGAGAGACAATCGAAATTCTTCGGGGACTTCTGGCCGGCGGGGCACGCGTGGAAGCGGACCCCAAGCGGCCGAACTTCTACGAGCTGGAGCACGGCTCCGAGGTCTTCTACATCCACGTCTCCCCGGTCACGGGCGGTATTCTGCTGCTGGCGACGTGGTCGAACGAGCCCGCTGGCGCGACGCCGCAGGCTGCCTAGCGCGAAGCCTCGTCAATACGCGGACTCAGCTCACAACAATAAATCTTTGGCTTTGAAGTTCAAATCTTCGAGGACTTGTTTGCCCAATTTGTACACGGTTGGGCCCACGCTCGTGCGGACATAGACTGAATCGCCGACGACCGCGGAAACGCTTACTTTCGTCGTTTTGCCTGACGGGTCGGTAAAGGTCACTTCCACGGCCGGCTTTGCCAACCGCGCGAGCACGTCGCCGGACGGCGAATCCGAGACTACTTTCGCGCGGGCGTTGTCAATCGGATCGAAAAATCTCCAACTCTGCACTTCCTTGCCTTTGCTGTCGGCGGGCAGGACGAGCGTCCACTTACCGTCCTTGCCCTGCTCGCACACGACGGTCTGATTCTTGTTGTGAATCTCGACGTGATTGATCTGAGCGCGGTCGAGATGGATGACGGCCTTGTCGCGCAAGTCGGAGAAGGATTCGCCGAGCTTCTTGTAAAGGCTATCGCTGATCCGGAAAATCATCGGGCGAGCGCTGTCGTGCGCGTCGTAATCCACTCCGTCTTTCTGCCCCACTGAGAGGGTGTGCTCCTGACCCTTGACGTCGCGTCCCCGAAAAACGACTCCGGGATGTTCGAGCCTGTACTTGCCGAGATTTGTCGCCGTCTCGCTGACCACTCCGGCCATCTTCGCTGACGTAACCTGCGCCAGCAGCGATTCCACTTCGCTGGAATCCGCGGCCGTGGCGCGCGGCTTTTCAATTCGCCACCCCGAAGCGTCTTTCTTCGCGGCCACTTGACCGGCCTTATTCTTCAAGTCGAATCCGCTCAATTCCGAAGAGGCAACCGCAAGCACGGAGCGGTCCCGCAGCTCATCGAGGGGCTTGTCTGCGGCCGTCAGCAACAAAGTTGGCAACAGGACCACGTCCTTTGCGCCGTCCACGATTCCGTAAACCGACGCCGTGGAGAAATCCTTCGCGCCCAGCACTAAGTGGTGTTGTGCGCCGCTTTTCAACTTAAACTCGATCTTGAGGGCTGGCTGCAACAACCCGAACGCCTCGAGGCGGTCCGGCGTGACCGTAATCGTCCGGCCGATCCGAGCGGTCGCGAGGTTGGTGGCAATTCCTTCGACGACCGAACCATCCGCACCGGTCTCTACCGGCTGCTTGATCGCCCAGTCCGTCCCGTGTTTTTCGAGGGAGACCTTCGTGCCGCCGCGTGCGATCGTCATGGCGACAACCTCGCCGGCTTGCATCGTGAATGCAGGCTTGTCTTCTTCAACGGGTGCCGCGGGCTTGCGCTTGAATTCGTAGTAGTAGACGAACGCCCCCAGCCCGAGCGCGACAACGAGTAGAATCAGTGTGCTCTTCTTCATTGCTTCCTGGATTTGTCAACCAACGATCTGCACGCTAGCGGCGTTTCCACCAGATGATGATTCCCACCAAGATCACGAGGCCCGGCAGCAGCACCAAGCTGAACCAGAATAGTGCCCGGCTCTGTCCTTCGGTCAAAGTGATCCGCCGGTTCGTGGGGCTCTTTGGCCGGATGGAGATCAGGTTTTCGTCCGCTGAAAGCCAGTTGATAGTGTTGAAAAATAGATCCCCATTCCGCTGCATGCTCACAACCTGGTTCGAAGCGAAGTCGGAGTCGCCGATCACGACCAGGCGCGCATCCTTGTCGCCTTCCTTGCGATCCACCGCCACGCCGAGCGAAAGCGGCCCCTGGGTGTCCACCTTTGGATCCAGCCGGCCGCCGCGCTTTTTCAGGTCTTCCAAGTCCTTCACAGCGAAGCTGGCTGACGAAGTTTTCAGCAATTCGATCGGAGAGGGATCCATCTTATTCTTGTCGGCGACCGAAACCGTGCGTGCTAGCGGGTAAAAGCTCATCGAGCGCCCGAAATTCTGCGTGATGGAATGCGCGCCGTAGTCAGAAACGAGCGGCACCGCCGGACCGGTGCCGAAGAGGCGCCCCACGCCGCTGGCGTCAATCACCGTGTTGTTACCCAGGCTGACATTCCAGGAATTCAGCAAGTCGTCGAGCCCCGGCGACGTGTCCGGATCGAGCAAGAGGAGCGCCTTGCCGCGGTCGTCCAGGTATTTTCCGATCATCGCCGCTTCCTGCGAGAATAATGGCTTGGACGGCCCGGCGACAACCAGCACCGAACAATCGGACGGCACGCCGTTCTCACTGACCAGGTTGATCGTCTTCGTCTCGTAGTTTTCTTTCTTCAGCTCGCCCGCCACGGCGCTATAGCCATCGGACCCGCTGGCGGACAGCGACTTTTCGCCGTGGCCTTCGACGAAGCAGACGGTCTTCACCTTGCCGCTGGTCACCTTGAGGATAGCGCTGGTGATGTCCTGCTCGCCGTTGGCTTCGAGGCGCTCGGTGAGGTTGCCGCTGGTCACGAGTACTTGTCCCATGCGTGAGACGCCGTACTCTTTTGCGATGTCGGGATGTTCCTGCGGGTCCACCAATTGGTAGCTGATGTGATGGTTCACACTCACGTACTCGGCGGCGCGATCGGCGAGCTCCTGGTCCGGTTGCTTGGCGAAGCGGATGATTTTCACGTCCTTCGTCACGGCCTTGGCCACGTTTCGGGTCTGGTCGGACAGCGTGTAGAGCTTTTCCACGGTCAGGTCGAAGCGCTTGTGGTGTTTCATGCCGAGAAAGTTTACGAGTGCAAGGATCGCGAGCACTGCCAGCGCCATCACGAAGGTATTTGTGCCCAGCTTCGAGGAACGCTTCGTAAAATACGAAAGAATGGCGCGCCAATTGAGGATGAAGGCAACGAGGACGAGGACGCCTCCGGCGATCATCAGCGTCGTGCTGAACCACAGATGCACTCCTTGAATAGAGTAGCGCAGCAGGCCCGCGACCAGCATGGCCGCGCCCAAGTAGCCCATCGTCCGGAAAAATTCCTGCCGGTCAAATTTCATCGCCATGAAATTTCCTTCTCGCGAATCGTATTCAAGCTCCCCCCTTCGCTACGCACGCCGCCAGCGCATCGAATCGAGCGAGCGCATCGTTAGGAACAATCCAATAAGCATCAGACTGGCGTAGTAAATCACGGCGGTGGTATCCACCACGCCGCGAGTGAAATCGTCGTAGTGGCGGGTTACGGAGAGATACTCGAGCACCGCGCCCAGGTCGCTCCCCATGCCGCGCGACCCAAAATCAATCACCCACAAAATCAAGAAAACGCCGAACGTCAGCACGGCCGAGATCAGTTGATTTTCCGTGAGCGAGGAAAGAAACGCGCCAATCGCCAGCAGGCCGCCCCCCAGCAGCAAAAGGCCGAGATAGCCGCTCAAGAGCAGGCGCCACGGCGCCACGGGATCGGCATGCCACAGCGCATAGGCCTGGTAGAGTGCCGTCGGAGCCAGCATGATGACGAAGAGCGTCAGCGAGGCAAGAAATTTCCCCAGCACGATCTCCACATCGGTGATGGGCGAAGTCATCAGCAATTCCATCGTCCCGCGCTTGCGCTCTTCGGAATAGACGCCCATCGTCAGCATCGGCGTGAGGAAGAGCAACAGCGAGCCGAGCACACCGAAAAAGTTGCGCAGCACGAGGCTGGGCACGTCAATCGGCGCCATCCCGCCGAATTGCATGCTCTGCATGCTGGCCTCAAACGCCTGGCGAATCAGGACCGCCAGAATATTGCTGAAGAAGAAGCCAGCCAGAATTAGAAAGACTCCGACGACGATGTAAGCCAGCGGCGAGACGAAGTAATGGCCCATTTCCTTGCGATAAATGGCGTAACAGTTCCGCATTCCGCTCTCCTCAATGATTCGCGCTCTGGTTCAGCGCCGGATCTTCCGTGGTCAGCTGGAGGAAGATATCTTCCAGGCTCAAACTCACGCCGCGCAGTTCGTAGAGTTCGTAGCCGGCTCCAACCACTCTTGCCGCGAGCTCGCTGCGCACGTCCTTTCCTTCCGCCGCCTCCACCGTGGCGCTGACCCTCCCCGCCGTGCCATGCGATTCGACGCTCACCCGCCGCACACCTACTACCTGCGTCAATAAATCGCGCAGGGGCTTTTCCGGGGCCTTCACTTCCAAGTGAACGCGTTCGCCGCCCTTCAGTTGCATGGTCAGATTTTCGGGAGTATCTACGGCCGCAATTTTGCCACGGTTGATAATCACAACGCGGTCGCACGTCATGCTCACTTCGGGCAGGATGTGGGTCGAGAGAATGATCGTGTGGCTGCCCGCGAGGCCCTTGATCAGCTTGCGCACTTCGATGATCTGCTTCGGGTCGAGTCCGACCGTCGGCTCATCGAGAATGATCACGTCCGGGTCGTGTACCAGCGCCTGCGCCAATCCGACGCGCTGCTTGTAGCCGCGGGAAAGACGCTTGATAAGCTCGTCGCGCTTGTCGGTAATATTCGTCATCTCGAGCGCCGCGTCGATCCGGCGTGCGCGGTCCGCTGACGATACGTTCTTGATGCGCGCCACGAAGTCGAGATACGTGGCCACACTCATATCGGTGTAGAGCGGCGGATTCTCGGGCAGGTAGCCGATCCGGCGGCGCACTTCCATTGAATCGTTGAACACGTCGAACCCGGCCACCTTTGCCGTGCCGCCCGTCGCGGGCAGATAGCCGGTCAAGATGCGCATCGTCGTCGTCTTGCCCGCGCCGTTGGGCCCGAGAAAGCCCAGGATTTCGCCTTTCTTCACAGTGAAGGAGATGTGGTCCACTGCGGTCACCGGGCCATACGACTTCGTCAGATCCTGAACTTCGATCAAGGAAAACCTCCTCGATAGATTCGGGAGCCTTACCGACGCGACCACTGCCGGAAGATTGGCAGCTAAACTTTATACTAAAAGAGGCTGGGCGTTGAAAAGGGCCGCGCGCTCTTTCGTTCCCTCGCTGGAGCAACTGTTAAATCACACAGACTCACTCGCGCGCCCGAGGGTTGCCCGCCGCAGAAAAAATGGAACGAGGCTCCCTTCACCGCGGAGCGGATTCATTGCGAAACTCGGCGGGGCGCTGCGACAGATACGAATTCCGAAACAACCGGTTAGCAGCCACCAAAATGAGGCCGGCGAAAAGATAGATCGCAAGAAAGGCCTCGAAGAGCCAAGCGGCTCGGCGCTGGGCGAGAATCGCAAGAGGACCTCCCATGACGAGTGCGAGGGCCAGCGTTGCTGTTCCTGACGCGACCACGGCACGCCGGCCCGGACGGAGCGCGAGGGCGCCCAGAGCTCCACTCAGGAAGGCTACTCCGACTTCGATGACAACTTCCCACTCGCCCAAGGTGCTGCGTATTCCGGCGGACCGGAACCACGCAGCTAGACCCGTCATCGGGAACAGCGTAAACCAAATGAAAGCGCCGAACAGGAGACCACCTCGATAGCCTCGGGAGAATTTGCCGCTGGCTCGAAATTCCTCGAACGCCCATGCCATTGCAATCCCGCCAACTAACCCAAAGGGGACCCCGCCAGGCAGTCTTCGCCAGATTGGCACGATCAAGACAGCGTGCACCGCGCCGAATGAGACGACGGCGATTAGGCCCGTGAGAGCCCCGGGTGCAACGACGGCTCGCACAAGCCACCGTCCGCGTGGCGTATCAACTACTGTTGCGCCTTTGCCTTCTTCACGCGTCATTCTGTTGGGAACTAGCCTGCGCGACGACATTTCGGCACCCAATCCCCTTTGCCTCGTTGGAGAATCGGCCCGCTCGTCGCGCCGAGTCTATCGAATCCGACGGGCCGGCTCAACCGGTCGAGCGCGCCGCCGGGGGTCACCCCGCTCCAGGGAGTATCAGGAGCTCTGTTGGCGTGCACCTGAATTCGCGGGATTACTCAGGCTTGCAAAATCAAGAAATGTTTGCGCTGATCGAATTCCGGTTTTCCGGTTTTGAAAGTGCCGGCGTGTCGATTCCGATTGACTTGCCTGCCCCTGATGCATAAGGTTCGACAGTTTCCGAGGGAGCTTTTCCAACGCCGTGAAGGCCAAACTCCTCATCGCGTTTCTGATCGTGCTGGGCGTCGCAACCGCACTGTCACTCTCCGCCCATGCCGGGCTTCTGCAACTGTCTCTCGCTCTGCTCGCCGCTGCACGTTGGATCGCCATCGCCCTGCTCGCCGCTTACGCCGCGGCGCGCCGCTCGCTCACCGCATGGATCCTCGTCGGCATGGCCGCCGGCGCCGAACTCGGTTACGACTGGCCCGCGACCGCCGTGAAGCTGCAAGTCCTCGGCAACATCTTTCTCCGGCTCATCAAAGTGATCATCGCGCCACTGCTGTTCGGCACGCTGGTCGTGGGCATCGCCGGCCACGCCGACCTCAAAAAAGTCGGGCGCATGGGGATCAAAGCCCTTGTTTATTTCGAAATTGTCTCGACGATCGCCCTGCTGATCGGATTCACCGCCATCAACTTGAGCCGCGCCGGAGTCGGCGTTCCCCTGCCGCCGGGCGCAGTTGCAGGGACGCTCAACGCTGCGCCTCACACCGCGAGCCAGCTCATTCTCGATATTTTCCCCGAAAACATCGCGAAGTCGGTGGCGGAAGGGCAACTCTTGCAGGTGGTGGTGTTCAGCATTCTCTTCGGAATGGCGCTTGCGCTCGTCAAGGAACCAAAGCGGCGCACGATGGTCGCCTTTGCCGAAAGTCTTTCGGAGACGATGTTCAAGTTCACCAATCTCGTGATGTATTTCGCGCCGCTCGGCGTTTGTGGCGCGATTGCTTACACAGTGGGCCACGTTGGATTAGGCGTACTCGTACCGCTGCTGAAGTTGCTCGCAACAATGTACGTTGCGCTTGCGGTCTTCCTGCTGGGCGTGCTGCTGCCGATTGCGCTCATGTTCCGCGTGCCGCTCGCCGCGTTCCTGCGGGCGATTGCCGAGCCGGTAACGATTGCCTTCGCGACCAGCAGCTCCGAGGCCGCTCTCCCGCGCGCGATGGAAACGATGGAAGCCCTCGGAGTTCCCCGGACCACCGTCGCGTTCGTTTTGCCCACGGGCTACAGCTTCAATCTGGATGGCTCGAGCCTTTACCAGTCACTTGCGCTGATTTTCGTCGCCCAAGCGGCGGGAATTCACCTGACGCTCGGCCAGCAGGCGGTGATGATGCTCACACTGCTCGTCAGCAGCAAAGGCACTGCGGGCGTTGCGCGCGCGTCGCTCGTCATCGTGTTGGCGGCGGCCGCATCCTTCCGACTTCCGCTCGAACCAATTTTTCTTCTCTTTGGAATCGATCAGCTAATGGATATGGCCCGCACCGCCGTAAACGTGGCCGGTAACTGCCTGGCGACCGTGGTCATTGCGCGATGGGAAGGCGAGTTCAGGCCCGCGACCGCAGCGCCACAACTTCAGGCGCAATAAAATATCTGGAGAAAGGGTCTGCCGTGGAGATTTCGGAGTCTAGTTGCCGCAGAGGTTTAATCAGGCGGATTTTTGCCGGTTCGAAAGTTCGCGTACATCTTCCGCGCCCGCCACGTAGGGAATCAGCTCGTTCAAGGCTTTATCCATCTGCTCGACAGCTTCAGCGATCAGGCGTCCGCGTTCGTCCTGGTCTTCCAGCGTGGCAGACTGACGAACCAGGAGCATGGCGAGCCGGATTCTATGATTCAATTCACCGGCAAGAATGCTCCTCTGACCTTTGATGCGAGCACGGGCTTCGTCATGGCTAGCGACACTCTGAAAGAAGATCACCAGGCCGGCTCCGGCAAGCCCGATGAGCAAATTATTAAAGATTGTTTCGGCGCCTTTCACACCCATGACATACGTGACCAAGTCTGTTCCATAGCTGACAAAAAAGAGCACCAGGCCGGTGATTACCGGTGCCAATCGGCGATCGGCGCCAGGCCCCGAAAATAGACCGTGTTTTTGCGTCATGGTTTGACGCCACCCTCCCAAGTGTTCTGCTGATTATAGTGGGCAGTCCTATAGGAGACAATCTGCAGCGTTCGAATAAAAGATTACTCAGGGGGGTATGGTGTTCAAAGCGACAATCCAGACGCGGAGCGGTTACAGGGTTTCGTGTGTCGGATGACTACTTCTCGCTGAGGCAGTTGGAAGCCAGTGCCCGCCACCTGCGAGAGACGTTTCCCCTTTCAGGGCGCTTCGGAGCGGTAGCGGTCTCTCCAGTTCCGCGCTCGCGAAGTCGCTAGCTCAGCTCAGATGGCGCTGCAACACTTTTTCGACTTGTTCCTTAGGAACGGCGCCGACGATTTGATCGGCAACTTGACCACCCTTGAAGACGAGCAGAGTGGGAATCCCGCGAACGTTGAATTGTCCAGGCGTGTTTATGTTTTCATCCACGTTCATTTTGACGACTTTCAGCTTCCCCGCATGCGCGCGGGCGACCTCCTCAACCGTCGAAGCCAGCATGTGGCACGGACGGCACCACTCTGCCCAGAAGTCCACCATGACGGGCTGGGACTTGCTGGCGTCGATTACTTCCGCTTGGAACGTGGAGTCACTCACCGCTGCTATGTTGTCAGCCATTATTTCCCCTTGAGATAAAACGGCTACTGCGAAGCAAGTAGTGCCTTTGCCTAAGCCTTGGATGTCATTACTACATTAGATGTCGCGGCGGCGCGCGGGATTCTGGTCTTGCGAGCCGCGTCGTACAGTCTGACATACTCCGCCGCAGAAGCCTTCCAGGAAAAATCCTTGGCCATGCCGTTCGCCTGAACGATGCGCCAGGCCCGGGGATCTTGAAACACCTTCAGCGCCTCGCGCAAACATCCGAGCAAGCCGCGGCCATCGTACGTTTCGAACTTGAAGCCGGTGCCGCGGCCGGTGGCGGGGTCGAAGTGCTCAATCGTGTCGTCGAGCCCGCCGGTTGCGCGGACCACAGGCACCGTCCCGTAACGCAAGCTATAAATCTGGTTCAAGCCGCACGGCTCATAGCGCGACGGCATCAAGAACATGTCGGAGCCGGCTTCGATCTTGTGCGCGATCCCATTGTCATAGGCGATTCGCACTCCCACCTTCAGGGGATACCTCACGGCAAGGGACTGAAAAAATTTCTCGTGCTTGGGTTCCCCGGTGCCGAGCGCTACGAGTGCGAGATTCTCCCGCAACAGCTCATCGGCTACTTGCGCGATCAAATCAAATCCCTTCTGATCCGCAAAACGCGAAACGATTCCAATCAGCGGCCGGTCGATATTCTCCGCCGGCAGCCGGAACGACTCGAGCAAGTCTTTCTTGCAGATCCGCTTGCCGCCCGGATTGCGCGCCGAGTAATTGACGGCGATGAACGTATCCATCTCCGGGCTCCACGCAGCATAATCCACGCCGTTCAAAATGCCCGCCAGGCGGTTCGCGCGCTTGCTGATCACTCCCTCCATGCCGCAGCCGAATTCCGGCGTCTGGATTTCCTGCGCGTATTTGCGGCTCACCGTGGTCAGGTAATCCGCGTAAACTAGCCCCGCCTTGAGGTAGTTCACTCGGCCGTAAAATTCGATTCCATTCGGTGTGAAGAGGCTCGCTGGCAGGCCAACTGCCTCCATCACCGTCCTGGGAAACAATCCCTGATAGCCGAGATTGTGAATCGTGAAGACGGTCGCAGAGTTGCGCAACGCCGGGTCGTCGGCATAGATCGTCTTCAGGAACGTCGGGACCAAGGCCGATTGCCAGTCGTGGCAATGAAATACGTCAGGCAGCCAGACGTGCTTCGCGAACTCGATTGCAGCGCGGCTGAATTCCGCGAAGCGGTCTGCGTTGTCCGGATAATCGCCCTTCTTGTCGCCGTAGAGCGCATCGCGGTCGAAGTACTCCGCGTCGTCCACGAAAAAATAGCGCACACCTTCAATCACGGAGCCTTCGGCGAGTGCGGGAAAGCGCAGGCGATCTCCGAGCGGCACCGTTAGGCTGGGCACGATGCGCGCGGTTACTTTGTTGTTGCGGTAGCGGGGCAGCAAGACGGCAACTTCGTGGCCCATCTGCACCAGAGCCTTAGGCAGCGCTTCCACCACATCGGCTAGACCGCCTGTCTTGGAAAAAGGCAGCCCCTCGGAAGCGACAAACAGTATCTTCATCCTCTCCTCGATTAAGTTGGAAACGGTACAGAATTACCGCGGCTTCGTCAAGGCAAAGGCGGCCTCAGCGTTCCGCGAGTGCATCGAGAAAGAAACCGATGTCCGTCTGTCATTGTGATTCATTCCGCAATTCCGGTCATCGTCTTACCGGCTACCGGGTCTGCGGCAGGGTCGATCACCAGTCACATCTTCTCTAGTCTCATCTCAATTTCTCGCAGCATGAAAACGTCCTCGCGATTGTACGAAAGAATATCCTTCAAATACTCCTCCTCCCGAGTCTCAAGGTATTTGCGCCAAGTCGCCATCGCCCAGGCCCCGTCCTTGCCAGGCAGTGTTCTTCGGAGTCCCAATTTTTCTTCGACCTTCTTTTGCCCGCCATATAAGTTGCGCTTCCAACATTCAGGAACGAGGTCCGTGTGTTCGAATTCCTTGTCCAAGACAATTCCCAACTGTGCGGAAATCACTGGAAAGTCGAAGCCGACACTACCCTTCAGACGATCGGGAATGGAACGCCCGTTGTATGTGACTATTCTCTGCGCACCGTGAAGGATTTGAAGTACGTCCCGCTTCGTAATCGCCTCGCCGACAAGCTGACGGAACCGATCATCTTCTCCCTCAATGACTCGGACCCCCAAAATCGTTATCAAGTGGTTTTTGAAATCGCGGAAGAGCCGTTCATCCTCATATTTCCCGACATAGTTTGTTTCGATGTCGAGATAAGCGACTCTAGTGTCCATAGTCTCGACCTCTTTGAAAACGCCTTGATTCAGCAGGGTGCGCCGCGCATTTCACACATCAATTACGCAATCATACTTTGCCGAGGTTGAGGCGGGTAGCGCATCCTGCGCGGGCGAGCAGCGCCGGGTCGAACATTCAACCCGCAACTCCCGCTCATCCACGATCGAGATCGTAGCCCTCGAATGGCTCGGAACTTGCTAGACTCGCCCCGCGATGACTCGACAGCGCCTGGGACAACACTTCCTCGCGAATGAAAACTGGCGGGCGCGAATTCTTTCGACGCTCGGCGCTCGCGCCAACGACGTCTGGATTGAAATCGGCGCCGGCCACGGTGAGATGACGCAATTGCTTGCTCAGGCGTCGCGGCGCGTGATCGCCATTGAGACCGACGCTCTGCTCGCGGATGGCTTGCGCCAAAGCGCGCGCGCCTGGCCAGGCGCTGAGATCGTCCACGGCGACGTGCTCACGCTCGACCTTGCGATCGTGGCCGGCAGCCGCTTCCGCATTTACGGAAACCTTCCCTACTACATTACCTCGCCCATCCTGCATCACCTATTCCGATTCGCGGACGCGATCGCGGAGGCGCACATCGTTATCCAGGTCGAAGTGGCGGAGCGGATCGTGGCGCCTCCGGGCCGCCGCGCGTACGGGTACCTTTCCGCGTTCTGTCAGTATTACACCCGGCCGGAAATTGTTCTGCGCATTCCGCCCGGCGCATTCCGCCCTCCACCAAAGGTAACTTCGGCGCTGGTCGCGATGCGATTGCCCGGCGAGCGCACCGACCTCGGCATCCTCGACGAATCGAAATTCATGAAGTTCATCCAGGGCTGCTTCGAACACAAGCGCAAGACGCTGCGGAACAATCTTCGTTCCTTCGTGACTATGGAGCGCGCGGAAGCAGCCCTGGCCGCCTGCGGACTTCGCGCCGATGCGCGCGCCGAGCAGCTCACGTTGCGCCACTTCGCCGGCTTGTTTCGCGCGCTGTTCCCGCCAGAGTGAGCGCGACTGGATGAATTGAAAACTGTTTTCATTCGAATGCGGAAATCAACTGCTCGATTACTGCGCGAAGCCGGTCGGGGTAATCGGTCATCACCCCATCTACTCCTGCGGCGAGCGCAGCGCGCATTTGCTCCGGCTCATTCAGCGTCCAAGTGGCGACGCACAGATCGGCGCGATGCGCTTGTTCGATGAGCGCTTCCGTCACCAAATCGCCGCGCGGCGCGATCTGGCGGGCGCCCATGCGGAGCGCCAGATCAATCACGTCCGCACGCGCCTCGTCGAAGAGAAAGCCGGTCATCACGCTCGAATCCAGGGAATGGATTTTTTCCAGATTCGCCGGATCAAAGGAAAGTACGATCGTCCGGTCCATCGCCTGTGCGCTGTGCAAGGCGCCGACGAGCGCGTCGTGCAGGCCCCAAGCTCCCTCCGCTTTGATCTCGAGGTAGAACGTCACGTCCGCCTCGCGGCCGAATGCCAATATCTCTTCCAGAGTGGGGATGCGCTCAGCGCCAAATTGCGGGCCATACCACGAGCCGGCATCCAGCTCGCGAAGCTCTGCCAGGGTGAAATTGCGAATCTGGCCGCGTCCCGTCGTCGTGCGTTCGAGCGAAGGGTCGTGGATGGCGACAAAGCGAAGGTCACGCGTGAGATGCAGGTCGGTTTCGATGAATCCCGCGCCAAGTTCGGCGGCTCGGCGGAACGCCGCAAGGGTGTTCTCAGGAGCATATCCGGAGGCCCCGCGATGCGCAATCAGCCACGGTCGCTTCATATTCGGCGCTATCGTAGCAGAAATGCCCATAGGCTTCCGGAGCCTCTGGACAGGCTGTGCGCGTTGGGTGACGGCTGCCCAGACCAGCCACTTAAGGGCCTTCTGCCCGCTCGAAATGGAGCAAGGGGAAAAAAGTTACCATCGTCCCAGATTACAGCACATAATGTGAAAATCCTTGGAGTTCACTCGGGACCTGTTAGCCCCTAATTCATCGATTTCCTCAGGCCATGTCACTGAAAATAAAGTAGATATCAAAAATGGCCCCCTACCCCATTTGGCCGCTCAATTGCCCTTAGATTCCGAGGCCACAGGCCACAAATATGTCAAACAGCGGCTATCACATGAATCCGGCGATTTCCAACGCGTTCTCCAGGAACGAGTTCCCCAGCGGGATGAACCGCGACGTGGCGCCGGCAAAGTCTCGCCGCACGATCAACATTCCTCCCGCAGATTTCGCGCCCGTTCGCGACCTGCCCGAGGGCTTTCTGAATTTCTTGCTGCCTCTCCACCGCGCCTTTACACCGCGCCAACGGGTCTTAATTGGCCGGCGGGAAGCGGCGCTGGAAGCCGCGCATCGCGGCCGCCTGCCGAATTATCTGCCATCGTCCGAGGCGACACTCTCCGCCTGGAAGATCGAACTGCCGGCATGGTGCCGCGACCAGCGGAACCAGATGACCGGGCCCGCGGACGAAGCCGATCTCGTGGTGAAGATGCTGAATTCAGGCGCTCCCGGTGTGATGCTCGACCTGGAAGATTCACTGGCCGATTCCCTTCCGCATCGGCTTCAAGGCATCACCAACATCCTTGCCGCATTGCGGGGCAAGCTTTCCTATTTCGATCGGAAGCGGAACTCCACGGTATCGATCAAGCCCAGCCCAGTGGTCACCTTCGTGCGGCCACGCGGCCTTCACTTGCATCAAGCGGGAGTCGTCGAAGGCGATCTGGTTGCCGGGCCGCTGTTCGACCTTGCCATGGTGGTCTATCAACTCGATCCCGCCGAGCTGAAGCACCCCCTTTCGATTTACATCCCGAAATCCGAATCGGCCGAAGAAGCTTTGTGGTGGCGCGACCTGTTCCGTGAGCTCGCTCGCGCGAAGGGCATGCCGTCAAATTGGATCAAATGCATGGCACTCGTGGAAGCGCATCCCATCCCTTATGAAATGGAAGAGTTCGCATTCCACCTGCGCGACCACATTCTGGGGCTGAACCTGGGCCGCTGGGACTACATGGCCAGCCTGATTCATTTCACCCTGCACGATCCCACCTGGGTTTTCCCGGACCGCAACACGATTCCGCACGACGTCCCGTTCTTCCAGAATTTGCGCGCGCTGATGGTCGAGAACTGCCACAAGCACGGCATGCTTGCCATCGGCGGAATGACCGCGCTGTATCCGAGCCGAGACAATCCGGAGCTGAATGACCGCGCTCTCGCTGTACTCGAGAAGGACAAGAAAAACGAAGCCGGGTGCCTGATGGACGGCGCCTGGACCGGACACCCCGATCAAAATGAGATCGCCGTCAATCAGTTCCCTGCGCCGAACCAGTTGCAGGCGCGCCCGGCCAATTTCGTTCCGCATCCCGAGCTTCGCCCGCTGCCGGCGGGAATTGGCAAGCTGACGCTTGCGGGAACGCGCGCCGCAGTGCGCACCGTGATCCGCTATCGCCAGGGCGTTCTTTCCGGCAAGGGCGCGAGCCTGCTGGATGGGTACATGGAAGACCTGGCGACCGACCGCATCTACCGCCTGTTGATCGCGCAGCGCGTAAAGCACCGCATCAGCGCTCTCGATGAAGAGGGCCGCCCGGTCGTACACACGGCTGAGCTGATTACACAAATTTTCGACGAAGAACTTGCACGAATCCGGCGCGAGCTGCCCGCGGAAACCCCCGCGGCGGTCGCCGAACGGTTCGATCAAGCCCGAACCGTCAGCGAACGGATGATTCGGGACCAAGAATTCACAACCGCCTGACCTGCGGGTAGGCGACGAGGAGACCACTCAAGATGGCATCAAACGGCGAAACAAAACCGGAATTCAGAAACGGCGCGATGCATCCCCGCTGGGCGGGGATCACGCGCCCGTACTCCGCCGCTGACATCGAGCGGCTGCGCGGCACCGTCCGCGTTGAGCACACGCTGGCGCGCCTGGGCGCGGAGCGGCTCTGGAAACTCCTGCACTCAGAACCCTACGTCCATTCCCTTGGCGCGATGACGGGCAACCAGGCCATGGAACAAGTGCTCGCCGGACTGAAAGCGGTCTATGTGAGCGGCTGGCAGGTGGCTGCCGACGCAAACAACGCAGGCGAAATGTATCCCGACCAGAGTCTTTACCCCGCCGATAGCGCGCCGAATCTGGTGCGCCGGATCAACAAGGCTTTCCAGCGCGGCGATCAAATCGATCACTCCGAAAGCCGCAACGGAACATACTGGTTCGCGCCCCTCGTCGCGGACGCCGAAGCGGGCTTTGGCGGTGACTTGAACGCCTTCGAGCTGATGAAGTCGATGATCGAAGCGGGCGCTGCGGGAGTACATTTTGAAGATCAACTCTCTTCTGCGAAAAAGTGCGGCCACATGGGCGGCAAGGTCGTCGTGCCCACGGGCGAATTCATCCAGAAGCTCGTCGCGGCTCGTTTGGCGGCAGACGTCGCCGGCGTTCCCACCATCTTGATCGCTCGCACCGACGCGCACAGCGCCGGATTGATCCGCAGCGATTTCGACGAGCGCGACCGCGCCTTCCTGACCGGCGAACGGACGCAGGACGGGTTCTTCGGCTTCCGCGGCGGGCTCGAAGCCGCGATCGCTCGCGGAATTGCCTACGCGCCGTACGCCGACATGATCTGGTGCGAAACTTCGACTCCCGACATCGAAGAAGCGCGGGAGTTTGCCGAGGCCATTCACGCTCAGTTTCCCGGCAAGCTGCTTGCCTACAACTGCTCGCCTTCGTTCAACTGGAGAAAAAAACTGGATCCTGACTCGATTCGCCGCTTTCAAGCCGAGTTGGGCGCAATGGGCTACAAGTTCCAGTTCGTCACCTTGGCGGGTTTCCACGCACTGAATCTTTCGATGTATGAACTGGCACGCGCCTATCGCGATGCGGGCATGACCGCCTATTCGGAACTTCAGGAACGAGAATTCAAATTGGAAGCCGAAGACAACTATCGCGCCGTGAAGCACCAGCGTTTCGTAGGTACGGGCTACTTCGACGCGGTTCAGCAGGTCATCGCGAGCGGAAATTCATCCGTCACCGCCCTCAAGGGATCGACCGAAGAAGAGCAGTTCACGAAAGAGGCCATACCGCATCCAATGCCTCCGGTGCGCCACCCGGCGCCGCCGCAGATGCCGATGCGCTCGCGAGCGTCGAGGCGTTCCTAGAGACGCGGTCACGCTAGGACTTGGGAGATGGCGCTATTCATCATCATAATCGTAGCGGTCGTCATCGTGCAGACGTGGCTCGATTGGCGCGATGACGATCGGCGGTCCGCGCTTCCCGCCTGGGCAAGCAGCTTTGCTCTCTCGGGAGTGCTCGTGGCGTCGCTTGCCGCCGTCACGTCTCTTGCCTCGATCTTTTATCGCGACACTATCGGACAAATCGCCAAGGGTTTGAACTCCCCGATGTTTTGGCCCGAGCTTGGAATGCTGCTGTGTGGGTTGGGCGTCACCGTCGCCGCCGTGCGCAAGAAGCGCGTCCGCGTCCTGCTGCTTCTCGGCGGGTTGCTCATGGCCGCCTTCTGGCTTAGCCTCGCTCTCTCGTCGTAATCAATCGTCGTAGCCCGCCGGCCGACGCGCCGTTGTATCGCCTCCATCCGATTAAGCGTAGCGTGCTGGCAAGCCGAGGCTCAGGCAGCGACGCCGCGTCGGCCTCGCTCAGATGAAGCACCACTTCCCCACGCGCGCCCACCGCGCGTTGGTCGAACACCTCAAGCAAGCCGCCGCGATCGAACGATGAACTCTCTCTGAGCCGCACGCCTTCCATTGCCGTTTTGGTTCGATGGTCTTGCGGCAGACTTGTAACCGGAAAGAGGGTGTGAGAAATTCAATCGAAATTGTCAAAACCCCGGAATGGAATCGGAGGGAGCATGCGCCTTCGGCCCTACATCGGCGCCTACGTCTTGGTCTTCGCGGCCCTCGCGCAAGGTCAGCCTCCGGCAACGCCACTCACGCGTGTCCAGCTCCTCGGCTTGCACATTGCGGGGGCGTCGAGCGCGAATCTGGAGTTGCTCGTCCGCCAGCGCGGCGTCGCATTCAAGCCGGATAACAATTTTCTGGTCCTTCTGGAACGCTCAGGGGCTAAAGAAATCTTGCTCGTTCGTCTCCGCGCGAGCCAAGGGGTCTCCATCAAGCCGAATTCAGTCAACGAAGCAAGAGTCCTGCCAGATCTCTCTTCTTGCGCGGCCAGTTTTGGAGCCGGGGACTTCTCAGCGGCCGAACTCCATTGCCGCGCAGCGATGACGGCAGACAAGCAAAATCCAGTCTTGAGTCTGGCATTGAGCAACATACTGGCTGCCGAAAAACGCTTTGACGAGGCGATCTCGTTGGCACATCAAGCGATTCGAGTGGTCCCGAAACTTTCCGCGGCCCACGTCCTCCTCGGCCGTGAGCTCAAGGATTCAGGCAACTCGGAAGCTGCCGCAGCAGAATTTCGCGAGGCTCTTCGATGGAATAATAACGACATTGATGCCAGGCTCAATCTTGGCTGGCTATTTTTCGCGCGAAAAGGCGACACGAATGCCGCCGCAGAATTCGCCAAGGTCTTGAAAATCCAGCCCGCATCAAGCTCTGCTCATGAAGGACTGGCTCGGGTGGCGATGGCGCGGCGCGATTGGGACGCGGGAGTCGATGAATGGCGCGAGTTGCTGCACCTCGCTCCGGACTCCGAGGATGCCCGACTGCAGTTGGGCGTTTGCTTAGTGAAGACGGCAGAGAGACTCGGAGCGGAGGCGCAAGACGCTACTCAAACCTTGACGGAGGCCGTCAATAACCTACGACAGGCAGCCCAGATGAATCCGAAGCTCGCTTCGGCCCATTTCTGGCTCACTCGCGCGTACACGCAGGCCAGGAATTACGCCGCAGCGAGGCAGGAGATGCAAACGACGTTTGACCTCGACCCGAACAATCCCACTTACGCGCAAGCCTATTTGGAGTTGGCGCGGAGCTGGTCCTCTCCTTCTTTGCCTGACGTGCCCGAAGAAGTGCAAAAGACGCTCCTCGTTCGACCGGTCCAGCCTGAGTATCCTGCGCTGGCGGAGAGGGCCGGTGTTCGCGGAACTGTGCACTGCCGGGTCGTCATCGCGACGAACGGCACAGTCAAAGAATTGCAGGTAATTTCTGGCCCGCCGGTTCTGGTCAAATCGGCTCTCGACGCGGCACGTCAGTTTCGGTACCAACCAACCTTGGTCAACGGCATGCCGGTCGAAGTTGAGACCACAATTAGCATCGACTTTCTGCCCAAAGACGCAGGAAGCAGCTCCCCACCGCCTCACTAGCCGGATCGAGGATCAGCCGTGCCTCGGCGAGTGGTTGGTCCTTACTCGCAGGGAAGGCAGTTTGGCTTAGTGCGCGAAGCTCTCTGCCGCCCGCTCGAGAGCCGCCCTGTCGAGGCTCCTTGTCGATTCAACTAGAGCGACCCGAGGAACCGGTAGAGCAACTGCTTCTGCGCTGGACTTAGCCGCTTGAACTTTAGCGCCTCATCTGCGGCCTCATGATCATGGCGCTCAATCGCCTCCGAGTACGTCCCCACAGATCCGTCATGGAGCAGTTGCGTGCGCGTTCGGAGTCCCCACAACGGCATCGTGCGAACCTTATACGCGGTCTCGGGGGGTCCATTTTGTTGTATGCCGTCCCCGGTCCCGATGTCGTGCAGCAAGTAGTCGCCAAACGGGTGAAACTGCTTTCCTCCCAGCGCGGGGGGGATCACGAATGCTCCGCCGTGGATCGCCGTCCCCGCCGGGGCGGTCACGAGAGTCTCGACGTGGCAGTTGGTGCAGCCGACGATCTGCTCGAAGATCACCTGCCCTTGGAGCACTTCCGCTGTGATCGGGCCGCGCGGAGGAACCTTCGTTGAGCGCATGAAGTCCGCAAAAGTGTGGGTGTCGTCCTGCACGTCATTGGGATGCGGCACGCCGGGAGGTTCACACACGGTTGTGACTTCGTCGGGGAACAAAAAATTAGTGAATCCCATTTCATTGATATAGGCGTCGCCGCTAAAGGAGAGGAGACTGGCGTGCTGATCTTTCCAGCCGAACCGGCCAACCTCGGTCGTATTCGGAACTTCGAGAACGGGCACCATGATTGCCTGCCCCTTGTTCTGCTTGGCAATCGCGAGCAAGGTTGCGTCGGGCACGGCCTCCACAAATCCATCGCCCAAGATGCTGAGCGACAGGCGCGCCGTACGCGTAGAGTCGTTCGACGTGACGTGTTCCTGCGCGTCGGCACAAATGGCTCGTTGGTTGATCAAGGAACGGTCGGGGATCGTGTCTCCATTGGCAAGGACGCCCGTGGCAGCCGTGAACGTTGTTGTGCTTCCATTGGTATCCCGCCGCCGTTTCCAGCCGAAGAAATAATTATCCCTTGCATGCTCACCCCGGGAGCCGTGCCCAGCTCGAAATTCCATGATCTGCGCCGCTCCGCCAACCGCCACATTTTGGTGGCAGTCCGTGCAGCTAGTCGCATTGTAAATAGGGCCGAGTCCGAGTTGGGGGGTCTCGGTCTCCGAGAACGCATCAGCACCGTCGTTCATTACGTTCTGCGCCAAGAATCCGTTCGTCTGACCGTCAAATCCTGCCGGGGCTTCCGGCACCGGCTGCTGAGCAGAAATAGCCATGCCGATCGCTAGAAGCACGAGCGTCGCTGCAACAGTATATTTCGACACAAAGCGTCCCATGTGATCGTCCTTACCAACCCTAGGAATAGGCCGCATTCCGCACGGCCTGGTCGCTTCCTTCCGATTTTTCTTTTCGGCTGTCTCAGACTGGGCATCCAAGAGCGTCGATTCCTGCGCGATCCGTCGGAGGAGGCGTCCAATGCGGGGAAGCGTATGCTCCGGATGGGAAGGCTGCAATTGACCTGAGGTACAGATTCGGTACAGGTCTGAGGGGGGCGGTCAGGACCTATCCTAAAAATTAATGGCGCAGAGCAAAAGGACTTAGATCGATTCGATTACTGGAAGTCTTGTTGAAAGAAATCCATGGAGCGCGGCGCCGAAGCTGGCCGGGCCAATACTGATTGGCGAAGCGATGTTGGCGGGCAAATCCGAAAGTGTGGGCGCACGAATCGATCGTTTTTCTTTCGCTTGACTTTCGCTTTTTGTTCGCCTACACTCGGCGGCGGTAAGAAACGGGAAGGCGGGCGAGGGCCGGTCCCATTGTCCTTTGGACTCTCACGGGCCGCCCCTTCCCCGCCGGAATTTCCCGGCGCCGGCTCTCGTATGGATGAACGTACGCTCAAAATTGTTCACGCCGACGTGGATGCGTTTTTCGCTTCGGTCGAGCAGGTGCTTGACCCGCACCTGCGCGGCAAACCGGTGCTCGTAGGCCGCGGCGTTGTCGCCTCAGCCAGCTACGAAGCGAAGGCGCGCGGCGTGCGCACGGCGATGACGTTCCGTCGCGCGCGCGAAATCTGCCCGGAAGCGATCGTCGTCCCCGGACAATACGAGCACTACGCCGATTACGCCGAGCGCGTCCGGCGCATTCTCGAAACGTTCACGCCCGCGGTCGAGACCGCCGCGCTCGACGATTTCTATCTCGACTTCACCGGCACCGGCCGGCTCTATCCCGATTTCCCCGCCGTGCTGCGGCGCTTGCAGCAGCGCGTGTTCGATGAAACCGGCCTTGGCGTTTCCGTCGGCGCTGCGACGTCGAAGCTGGTGGCTTCGGTGGCGTCGCGCCTGATTCGTCCGCGCGGCTTCCGGATCATTCCGCCGGGCGCCGAAGAAGAATTCCTCGCGCCGCTGCCGATTGAAAAATTGCACGGTATTGGCCACGCCCACGCTGCCACGCTGCGCGAGCGCGGCATCGAGACGATCGGCCGTTTGCGCGAAGTGCCGCTCGAAGCGCTCGAAGCCGCGTTCGGCCGGGTGATCGGCCGCCAGCTCTGGGAGCGCGCTCGCGGGCAGGACCCGCGCTCGGTGGCGGCGGCGCCCGAGCCGAAATCCATTTCGCGCGAGACGACGATCGAAGGCGGCACGATTGACCTGGAATTTCTCGCCGCGCTCGTCGAATACCTGGCTGAGCGCATCGGCTCGGCCTTGCGCGCGCACGGCCGCCAGGCGCGCACGCTCGCGCTGCGGCTGCGCTACACCGATTCGTTTTCCGCGGGCCGCGCGATGAAACTCGATCCGCCGGCGAACGATGAAAAAGCGCTGCTCGCC
>JBGQEW010000020.1:0-24952 GCA_041496565.1 Terriglobia bacterium
ATGAGATGGGTCGGCGCATCCTATTCCTCCTGGACCACTTCTTCGAGTGTCTGTTGCTTTTCGTGATAAACCGAAAGCAGCTCGCGGCGCAAACGCGCGTTCCAGCGGTTCTTCTCGATATTGGCGCGGCACTCGGCGATGGCGGCGTCGAGCAGCAGCAGTTTTTCGCGGTAGCTGGCCATGAGTGGTGTCGCGGGATGCTCGAGCTTTGGTTCGGCGAGCGAAGAAAGCTTGTCGATCGATTTCAAGTACGCCGCTTCGGCGGTGTCGGCTTCGAGGACCGCCTGCTCGGTAAGCAGGCACCGGTGCGCGGCATCCGTCGTCTGCCCGGGCTGCGAGACGACAGGGGAATTCATCAGCATGCGGCGAACCAGCCACGCACCGGAAGCGGTCATCAGTGCGAGCACCAGAACCGCGACCGCCGCGTGCCATTCGCGTCCCGCGAACTGCCACATGCGCCACGGGCTCCACGCGGGCCGCCCGGCGGCGGATTGCATTTCGGTTTCCAGGGAGCGGCGAATCTTCAGCCATAGATAAGGGCTTTCCCATTCGGCGTGCATTGTCCGCGCCGCAGAGGAGATTTCATTCCACAGCCGCAGCTCTTGCGCGCAGACGTTGCAATTTTCGGCGTGCTCCGCCAGCGCCTGCATTTCAGCCGGCTGCGAGTCGCGCAGCACTCGTTCGCGATCTTGGCATTCGATTCTCATCACGTGTCAAACTCCCGAGGGCCTCTTGATCGGCCCCGATTCCGTGAGCCATTGCCGCAATTGCAGCTTGGCTTGATACAGCCGGTTCTTCGACGCCGCTTCGGTGATGCCCATCGTTGCGGCGATCTCGGCATGCGATAAACCTTCCACCTCGAACAATAAGAAAACCTGGCGATGGTCGTTGCCCAGTCGCTCGACGCAGCGCTCGAGCGCCAAGCGCAGCGGATGGTTGGGGCGCGGCGCGGGCGGATCGTATGTTCCCTCCGGCCCGGCCAATTCTTCCTCGGGCGTTTCCGGCCGGCGCTGGCGGCGACGCCGCACGTCGTAGCAAGAGTTGAGCAGGATGCGATAGATCCACGTCGAAAACGCCGACTGCCCGCGGAAGTTCCCGATCGAGCGGTGAATCTTCAGGAACACTTCCTGCACCACGTCTTCCGCATCGTGCACATTGCCGAGCTGATTTCGCGCAATGCTTTTCATTCGCGCGCCGTGCGCGCGATAGAGCTGCTCGTAGGCGTCGAGCCTGCCGTGCCGGCATGCCTCCGCCAGTTCGACGTCGGTCATGGCGCGGCCGGCGGGATGCGTTTCTGCAGCTAAATCGGCGCTCGGCTGTGGCGGCGAGTCCGGACTCGTCAAGCAAGTCTCCTGGGCAGGCTCCTGCGGGCCCATTGTAACGTCGAGCAGCGAAGCTAACGCCTGAATCGCATCCATTCCCTTGCTTCCACCCGTTTAGACGCTGGGGAGTTGGCAAACGTCAGAGCCCTTATTCTTGTTTACTTTAGGGAGTTAGGTTCGCCTCGATGATAGAATCCGCAATTCTATCAATCGGAGAAATGATGGCCTTCGCAATTCTCTTCACAATTGTTGCCGTGTTTGCCGGCGCGGTCGCCTCCGTCGCAGGATTCGGGATCGGCAGCATTCTGACGCCGTTGCTTGCCGTTCACACGGGAACAAAAGTTGCCGTCGCTGCAGCTTCGATCCCTCATCTCGCCGGCACACTCCTGCTGTTCTGGCTCATGCGTCATCACGTGAATCGCCGCGTCTTGTGGAGCTTCGGCATCGCCAGCGCGTTGGGAGGGCTCGCGGGAGCGCTGGCTCACGCGCGTTTGAGCAATCAATTCCTCACGGTGGTGCTTGCGTCGCTGCTGATTCTTACGGGCATCCTGGGTCTGGCGGGCCTGGACCGCCGGATGCGATTCGGACGGCGAGGCACGTGGGTCGGGGGAGCGGTCTCGGGAGCGCTCGGGGGACTGGTCGGCAACCAGGGCGGCATCCGGTCGGCCGCGATGCTGGGCTTCGACATTCCAAAGGAATCGTTCATTGCCACGGCCACGGCGATCGCGCTTCTGGTGGATGCGGCGCGCATGCCGGTTTACGCTGTTGTGGACGCTGCGTTAGTCCTCGAAGTCTGGCCGCTCGTGGCGTTGGGAACAGGTGGCGTGCTTGCGGGGATCATCGTCGGCGCGCGCCTGCTACGTAAAATCCCTGAAACATTTTTTCGACGGATCGTCTCGGCCATCATCCTCGCGCTCGGCCTCAGCTTAATATTCTTGCGGCAGAGATAAGGCACGCTTCAGATAAGAGAGTTCACCGCCGGTGAACGGCGTAGTTATGCCTTTGCTGACTTGCCGATCAGGGACTGAAATTCCGGGTCATCACGGAGACAAGCAAGATCGGGATCGCGCGCCGCCCAGTCAATACTGCCGAATCCGACGTCCTTCGCTCTTTTCAGAAGGGCCAACGCCTCGGGCTTCTTCTGCATAATCCCGTACACGCAGGCCGCGTTGTACAAGATATTGCCGTCCTTCGGCCGCAGCGTCGTGGCCATTTGCAGTTCCCGGCTCGCGTCCGCTTGCTTCTCGAGGTGAGCGTAGAGCGATGCAAGAAGGATGCGAGCGCGGACATCTTCGGGCACCAATTCGAGTTGTTGCTCCAATGCTTTCATGAACCGCTGGCGAAATGCTCCGGCCGGTTCATCGAGACCCAAGCGCTCCATCGCGTGAACCACGGGGATGTAGATGTTGTAGTCGTCCCCGGAGAATTCGATCGCTCGATCGGCAATCGCCGCCGCTTCTTGGAACCGGTCCGAGGCAAAGTAAGCCGATCCCAAAGTCCAATAGCCACCCTCGCAGTCGGGCTTTCGTTCGACGGCCCGAAGCGCATCCTGGATCGCTTCATCGTACTTGCGCTGTGCATAGAAGAGTCGAGCCCGAGCCGCCAACCCGGCCGCAAGCTGCGGCTCAAGCACCAGCGCCCGCTCGCACGCTGCCATTCCCTTTTCGATCCACCGGGCGTTCTGGTCGTGCCATTCATGGAACAGGCCGCAGACGTTGGCCAGGCCCGCGTGGGCCAATGCAAACCGCGCGTCGAGCGAAATCGCCTGTTCGTACATCTGAATGGCGAATTCGAGATCGGTGCGCGTCACTCGGCGCGTGTAGCTCCGTCCGCGAAGATAAGCGTCGTAAGCCTGCGCGTTATCCGTCGGTTTCTGCGCGATGGCCTGCTGTTCCTGCGGGCTAAGGGTGATGCGCAGCGCCTGGGCAATCCTGCTGGCGATTTCATCCTGCACTTCGAAGACGTCTTTCATTTCCCGGTCGTAACGCTCCGCCCAAAGAGAAAAATCCTTGCGCGCATCGATGAGCTGCGCCGTGATGCGCAGCCGGTTCCCGGCGCGCCGAACGCTGCCCGTCAGCACGTAGCTGGCATTGAGCTCTCGGCCGACCTGCGGGGCGGTGGTGGATTTGTCGCGGTAGGCAAGGATGGTGGCGCGCGGATAAACGTGGAGGCCTTTGATCTTCGATAGCTCGGTGATGATGTCTTCGGTCATGCCGTCGCGGAAGTATTCGTCCTCTTTCGCCGCGCTCAGATTCTCGAAATAGAGGACGGCAAGCGATTTTTCCATACGCGACGCCGCAGCCACCTCGCGGGGGAGCGCCGCGAGAACTTCCTGCATGCTGCGGAAACGGCGGTCCGCCGACTTCTGCAGGCATTGGTCAACCACGCGCTCCCATTCCGGCGGCGCGTCAGGAACGGCCTCGTGCACTGGCGCGAACGTCTGGTGCAGGATCGCATGCAGCGTATCGATTGAAGTCGCGCCGCGGAACGGCAGCCGCCCGGTGAGGCATTCGTAGAGCATCACGCCAAACGAGAAAATGTCGCTGCGGGCATCGGTGTGCTCGCCGAGGAGTTGTTCGGGGGACATGTACGGCACCGTGCCGCCCGTGCTCCACTGCGTCGCGGTGCGCGTGATGAAGGTTTCGGCCGCTTCGTCCGGGCCGCGCTCCTTGCCCGAAAACACCGCAAGGCCGAAGTCTAGGACTTTCACGCGCCCCTTCTCATCGAGCATGATGTTGCCGGGCTTGATGTCGCGATGCAGCACCCCGGCCTGATGAGCTTCGTTCAAGCCTTCGGCAATTTGCCGGGCCACATCGCACAATTTGGCTCGCGTCAGCGCGCTGCGCTGCAAGATGTTCTTCAGGCTTTCACCCTGCACCAGCTCCATGGCGATGAACGGCGTGCCATCGGACTCCCCAATTTCATACACGGTGGCGATGTTGGGATGGTTGAGGCGGGAAGCGGCGCGGGCTTCCGTCAGCAGGCGGCGCTTCGCGGCAGGATCGGCAGCCAGTTCCGCGGGAAGAAACTTCAGCGCGACCTTGCGTTGCAGCGAAAGGTCTTCCGCTTCATAGACGGCACCCATGCCGCCTTCGCCGATTTTCTTGATGACGCGATAATGACCGAGTGTTTGGCCAACCATGCCTGTGGCGATCCGTGATGCGCAGCGATGTTAGATGGGAGACGTCCGCGTGTCAACGCGGCTCGGAATTTGGAAATTCTCGACCTTTAGAGACGCGCAGGACCTTTGGATAGGATGGGCAATAGTGATCCGGAGCTCGATTCGAGGCCGAGAAAGACTTTCTTGTGAAACAAGCTGCCTTCGTCGCCGATGAGGAGGAAGCCGATCCATCTCGGATTCGTCGGGCTCTCGATGAGCAGCCGCGGATTGCGCGCGCCGGGCGGCAGATCGAAAACGACTTGCGTCGTGTACGACTCGCCGGGGCGCAAGGGCTCCGTCATCGGTTTGCCGGTGCCGAGTGATTGCGCGAGCGCCTGCTCACCGGCGGCGGAAACGTCGTAGCGCCGGCCCTGGTCATCCACAAGCGTTACGACGCGCGGCGAGGGGGCGAGCGGCGAATCTCCGCGATGGGACGAGATCGTGTTCTCATCGAATCGCGTGCGAATCGTCACCACGTAGAAGGTGCCCGTGGCCGTTTGAGAGTTCGCGCCTTCACCGAGAAGTTTTGTTTTCTCGACGCCCACCACTGCGTACGCGACGTGGCAATCAATCTCGCAGAAATATTTTTCTTCGCCCAGTCCGAGGACATAAGTGTGGCTCGCAAGAGACGCGGACAATAACACTGCCACGTAACCGCCCGCGAGCAATAGCGCCGTGGCGAAAACCTTTGCAGCAAGGCCGCGCCCGCCAAAAGCCCATCCCGAGACCGCCGTAAGTCCGCGAGACAGCCGCTCCTCGCCAATCATCCAAGTGGCAACAAGGGCGGCGCCGAGCCCCGTCAGTAGCGCAGCCGTGCCGAGGAAGGAGAGCATCCCCAGGACGATCGTGATCTGTTTTTCCTGCATCGGCGATATCCTTTCAGCCCGGAACTTGCCTGACGCGCAACCCGGGCCGCATTCAGCCGGCCAATTTTTGCCGCTCGTCGCGCACCAGGATTGGTGCCGGCGCCTCAGCGGGGGCATCCGGCACGCGGCCGAAGCGGCGCTCGCGCGTCGAAAATTCCTGCACCGCGGCCTTCAAGTCTTCCGCGGTGAAGTCGGGCCACATCTTCGAAGTGAACACCAGCTCGGCGTAAGCAGATTCCCAGAGAAGGAAATCGCTCAGACGGCGCTCGCCGCCGGTGCGAATGACCAGGTCCACGTCCGGCACGGGCCCGCCGGAGTGCGTCACCGTACCGAGCAGCCGTGCGAACTCGCGCTGAGTGATCTCCAGGCTCGAGAGCATCCAGCAGGCGGCTCGGAGAATCGCGTCGCGCGCGGAATAGTCCACGGCGATGCGCAGGTCGAGCATCCGGCCGCTCGCCGTGATTTTCTCGACGGCTTCGATCGCGGCGATGAGCGACCGCGAAAGGCGGTCGCGCCGGCCGATCACGCGGACGCGGACCCCGTGCGCGGCGCAGCGCTCGGCTTCCGTGATCAGAAAATCTTCGAGCAGACCGAGTAGGGTGGCGACTTCCGGCTCGGGGCGCTGCCAGTTGTCGGAGGAAAACGCATAGAGCGTCAGCGTGCCGATGCCGGATTCCGGCGCGGCGCGCAGAACGCGGCGAACGGCATCCACGCCGGCGCAATGTCCCGCCGAGCGCGGCCAGCCGTGGGAGGCGGCCCAGCGGCCATTCCCGTCCATGAGGATGGCGACATGCAATCGGTTTCGAGTTGAGTTATTCAAAGTACTTTTCTCCATAAAGTAATGAAAGCAAAAAAATTTTCGCAGCGACGCTAGCCCTCGCGCGTCGCCCGGATTAAAGCCTCCATGTGATCGAGATACCGCTCCAGCGCCCGCCGCCCCGCCGCCGACAGACGATATTCCGTCCTCGGCAGGCGGCCGGCGAAGGATTTCGTGCAGCCGATATAGCCCGCATCTTCGAGCTTTCGCGCGTGCACGCTCAGATTGCCGTCGCTCGCGCCGAGCAGCGCCTTCAGCTCGCCGAAGGCCAGGGTCGAATTCACGGCCAGCGCGCTGATGATTCCGAGTCGCGTCCGCTCGTGAATCAGCCGGTCGAGCTCACGCGCCGGCGCTTCCGCCGCGCGAGCTCGCTTGCCCGGCGCACCTTTCTGCTCGCGTTCCGCCCGCAATGTTCCTTGCTTAGCCACCGAACCGCCTCGCAATCACAGCTCCGAAAATAATATGCAGCCCGCCAAAACCTGCCGCGAGAAATAAGTCCCCCCAAGCTGCCGGCGAGAACAACGCGACTGTCCCCAAGACGAGAAAACAAAGTCCCATCAACGGCACCACGCGTATTGAAAACGCTCCTCCGGTCAACACGCCGGCGCCATAGAGCAGCAGCCACATGCCGGGGATGGTTCCGATCATTCCGGAGCGATAGTGAACCACCGTGAACAACGCAGCGACAAAGACCGGCGGCGAAAAACTTAGAGCGAACTTGCGCCCGGGGCCGGAAAGCACGGGCACGCCCGCCGCCCGCGCCTTCGAGAGCGTGGTCCATCCAGCGATGCCGACGGCGACGAAGGCTTCGGCGATCCAAGTCAGAAGCCACGCCTGCGCGGACGCCTGCCGGCTGGCGACCGCGGCAGCGCCGAGCGCCGTGATGCCCAGCGCAATGCCACCCCAGCCGGGAACGGCAGTGAAGGAGGCCGCGCGCTCCATCGTCTCGCGAATGAAGCGGAGATTTTCGCGCGCGCGGGCGTCAAGGGCGATGGGTTCGAGGTCGCGAGAACGAAGCGGATCAGCAAGCGCCATAAGAGAAGTCTAGCGGTAAATTGAAGATTGTCAAGTACTTTGTGTCTTAAAGTTCAATGCCGTTGAGGAAACACCGCTGGCGGCGCGCCGGCTCCTGGCGCGGCGCACGAGCGGCGGAACGCGAGGACGCGGCCCGGTACCGCCCGATCGAAGGTGGGCGTTGTGTGCGGCGGGCGCTGGGACTATGCTTGCCAACGAGTTTTCCGAGGAGGAATCAAATGAAGCGTCTGTGGATCGCCGTTTTTGCCGCTGGGCTCTTCCCGCTTGCCGTTGTCGCGCAAGAATCGAAGCCCGAGGCAAATCCTGTCACCAGCTCGGTGCGGCAAATCGTGGCGCGCCAAGCGAAGAACATGGTTGCCGCGGCTGAAGAGATGCCTGCGGACAAATACGACTTCCATCCCACGCCGCAGCAGATGAGTTTCACGCATCTGGTCGCGCACATGGTGGGGTCGAATTTCTTTCTTTGTTCGAAAATTTCCGGCGCCGCAGCGCCGGAAGCCTCGAAAGTGACGGACGCGGATTCGAAGGACAAGCTGGTGGCCGCGCTGAGGGCTTCATTTGATTTCTGCACCGATGCCCTCAACAAGACCGATGATTCGAAGCTCGGCGATTCAGTGACGCTCTTCGGAGGGCGCTCGGCCCCGCGCGCGGCAGCATTGATCGCGCTCACGAACGATTTTGCGGACCACTACAGCATGGCGGCGATGTACCTGCGCTTGAATGGAATGCTGCCGCCCACGGCGCAACCCAAGAAGGAATAGGCATTCGCCGAAGGCCTCTCCAACAACGTGGACTGCTGCCCGTGAAACGCCGCTGTCTCGGCGGCTCCGTATTGAGTAGAACTGTCGGAACGGTGCCGGCGCTAGAGAGCGCTGCAACCTTGTCGGTTCGCTACTGCAACTTTGCGTCCCGATCTACTTCATCGGGTCCGATACAATGCATCGGACTCCAAAAACGGGAGATGCCAAAGACGCAGTTAGTGGAGATGCGCTTCCCGATCTACCTCATCGGGATGCAAAATGCGCATACTCCGCCTTGGCCTGCTGAAGGATGGGGATGTCAGGGTCGGCGTCCTTCCACAGCGTGAGGAAATCCTGATACGCGGCGCGAGCTTTGGCGCGGGCGGCTTCGGCCTCAGCGGCCTGTGCCGATTGGGCCTCCATGGCGTAAGCGCGGGCGAGGCCGAGATGGGCGAGGGCGCCGATGGGTTCGTTGAGCACGATGCCGCGATGGTCGAGGATTTTCTGGAACTCGGCGGCGGCTTCGCTCCCTTGATGAGCCGCCAGAAATGCTTCCCCGCGCACGTAAACGGGATACAGGCCGATAAAGTTGAAATTAAAGAGAGTCGTCCCCAGCTCGTAAGGGCTGGCAGCCTGAAGAGCCTTGATAGCCCCTGAGGCATCGTTGCGATTGAGCGCGACTTGCGCGTGAATCGTGGGCAGGTAGTTGAACTGCACCATCGTATCCTCTTGGAAGCGCCTGCCTAAGTCATCTGCCAGCGCCTGGGCCCGAGCCGCGTCTCCTGCAAAAGCCAGGGCCAGCGCCGCTCCATACTGCACATCCCGGCCTGTCGAAAGCCCCAGCGCCGCTTTCGCCCGCTCATGGGCCGCAGTTCCGTTTCCGAAGAGGACTTCACGCAGGGACGCTTCGGCTTGGTAGCCCGCTGCAGTTTCCTTCTCTTCCGCCCGCTCAGCCGAATCAACTGCGCGACGGGAGAGCTCCCCGGCCTTCCGCAGCCGCCCGGAATAGGCGGCCGTGGCGGCTTCATTCGTCAGCAGTACGTCTTCGGTTCCCGGCTTGCCCGCCGCCCACGCCGTTTGCTCCTCCATCCCCGCTGCATCGTTCTGCAGGAAGGCAATCAGGTACGCCAGGATATGCAAAACAGGCGAATCGAGCTTTTTCGCGTGAGCCTCTTCGAGCGCGGCCCGGGCCTCCTTCGGGCGATTGAGAAGGAGATAGGAGTGCACGACGTTGGCATAAACCTCGGCGTCCTGCGGGTCGCGACGCAGGAGTTCGCGGAAATCCGCAAGGCCTTTGTCATATTGCCCGAGTACTAGGTAGATGGCGGCCAGGTTGTTCGCCGGCCCGTTAGCTCGCGCGTAGGTCTGCACCCAGAGTTCGTAGACGCGGCTGGCCTTTTCCAGATTGCCGGTGACAAAGTGAAAGTAGTGAGACTCGATATAGAACTTTTCCGGTTCGCTCACGCGCTCGCGCAATTCATAAGCCTTCCACGTGTTCTCGGCTGCCAGGTTAGTTTCGCCCAGATTGATATAGCTCACCCCAAGTGAGGCATAGGCCATGGCGAAATTCGGGTCCAAGCGGATGGCCCGCTGGAAAAATGGCAAGCCAGCGGCCCAATCGCCCTTTCCCACGGTCTCCCCGCCCAGGCTGAAAGCCTGGAGAGCTTCGAGCGAGGGCGTGGTGGCCTGTTCGAGCGGCGTATCCAACTTCTCAACGGTGCTGAGCGATTCGCCCAGCTTCCTGCGCAGGTTCGCGGCCGCCCTGTCCAGGGCCGAGAGCACCTGCTCTTTGCCCGTGGCCCGCTCCTGCTCCTCGCCTAGCGTGTCGCCCGTGCTGCAGTTCACGGCTTTGACGCCGAGAACATATTGGCTCCCGAGGCTCGCGATTGAACCGTCGAGGACCGCGACACTTCCCACCCGCTGGCAGAGGTCGCGGGCAATTTCGGGAGTAAGACGCGCATCGGGCGGCAGACTCATCAGGCGCAGAGTCTGCTGGGCGCGCTCCTCAGAGATGATGCTGAGAAAGGGCGATTGTTCGAGCTGCACCGCCAGCCCCTGACGCAGCGCGCCGTCAAACACGGCATCGCCCGTGGTGTTCGTGAAATCCGCCAGAACAATCGTGTCCGTCGCGCTCAGCGCGTGTGCTTTGTGCGTGAAGAAAAGCCACCCGGCGAAGGAGGCGCCAGCGACAACCACGAGCGCGGCAGCGGAGAAAACTATCCAGCGCCGGGTTGAAGTTCGCTGAGCCGGAGCAGGCTGTGCCTCGGTGCCAGACCTTGGGGCCGCGGTTGATTCCGCCGCATGCGAATCTGGCGTGGAAGCCACTGCTGCGACCATGCGGCCTGTTTCCGTGTCCCGCTTCAAGCGCTGCAAGTCGGTGCGAATGTCGGCCGCATTCTGGTAGCGCAGCTTGCGATCTTTCTCCAGCGCTTTCCCGATGACCCGCTCAAGTTCCAGCGGCACGTCCGGATTGATCCGAGCCGGAGTGGCCGGCGCGCGATTCAGGATCGCCTCCGTCAGCACAGCCGCCGTGTCGCCGCGGAAGGGCATCGCTCCCGTTGCCATTTCGTAAAGCACTACGCCGAAGGAGAAAAGATCGGTGCGCGCGTCGAGTTCCTGCCCGCGCACTTGCTCCGGCGACATGTAGGCCACCGTGCCAATCGTCGAACCTGGATTTGTGAGCATTTCTTCTGCCGTAGCCGTGGGCATCGCGGAAACGCCTGCGCCGGCGGCTGCCCCGCGCGCAGTGGTGAGTTTCGCAAGTCCGAAGTCCAGGATCTTCGCCTGGACGCGCGTCGTGACGAAAATATTCGCGGACTTGATGTCGCGATGAACGATGCCTTCGGCGTGAGCCGCATCGAGGCCCTCGGCGATTTGAATCGCGAGGTCCAGAGTCTCCTCGGGCGGGAGCGGTTTGCCCTCGATGCGATGTTTCAGCGTCTCGCCCTTCATCAGCTCCATGGAAAGAAAGGGGCGGCCGTTGTGCTGCCCGATTTCGTAGAGGGTGCAGATGTTGGGATGGTTCAGAGCCGAAGCAGCGCGCGCCTCGCGCTGGAATCGTTCGAGTGCCTGATGGTCTATGGCCAGCGCATCCGGCAGAAATTTCAGAGCGACGTGACGGCCAAGGCTCAGGTCCTCGGCTTCGTACACCACGCCCATCCCGCCGCCTCCCAAACGTTGCAGGATGCGGTAGTGCGAGATGGTTTGGCCCGAACTCGGCTGGGAGCTGCTCATGGTGTTGGCGCATGTTAGAACCCCGGTGATACCGAGTCAATGCGCGGGGTGCAGGCGAATGGCAGAAAACCTCTAAATCGCGGTCGATTTCGGATAGCGGCCGAGGAGGCAGTTCCAGCGGATGATAAAGAGGTCGCGAAACATGCGCAGGCTGTCGTGCAAGACGTGAACCTTCGTAGCCGGATCGTGCGACCAGCGCACTGGCACTTCGACTCCGCGCAGTCCGTGGCGCTGCGCGAGAAATAGAATTTCCGGATCGAAGCCGAAGCCTTCGATGCGCTGCTGTTCGAAAACAATCCGCGCGCGTTTGGCCACGAACGCTTTAAAGCCGCACTGCGTATCCTGGAACGGCACGCCGGTCATCACGCGGACAATCCCGTTGAAAATAATTCCCGCCAGCTCGCGATAGCGAGATTGATGCACCGCGATCAGGCTGCGGTCCACTGCGCGTGAGCCGATGGCGAAGTCGGCGCCGGCTAGAGCTGCGAATAGCTTGTCCGCTTCTTCCATGGGGGCGGAGAGATCGGCGTCGGTGAAGAGCGCAATCCGTCCGCGGGCTTCGAGCATGCCGTGGCGGACGCTGTAGCCTTTGCCGCGGTTCTTCCCATTCGAAACCAGTCGGAGGTTCGGCAGACACTTCCGCCATTCCTCCACAACGCGGGCGGTGCCGTCACGCGAGCCGTCGTCCACCACCAGGATTTCGGCGACGAGCGGCGGGCGAGCGGTGAGGAAATCGCGGATGCGCTCGAATGCGCGGGGCAAACGGGCCTCCTCGTTGTAAGCGGGAATGACGATCGAAAGCTCCGGCGCGGCGTCCATCAGCCGGCCCGCTCCGGCCAGCCGTAGCGGCCGATGAGCGGCACGAAGCGGCAATCATAGAGAAATTGTTCGCTGGTCCGGCCGCGCGTCTTGCTGACGCGGCGAAGCTCCTGGCGGTCGGATGCGCCCACGGGGATGATGAGCCGCCCGCCTTCGGCGAGCTGATCGAGCAGGGGAGGCGGAATCGAAGGCGCTGCTGCGGTCACCAGGATTCCTTCATACGGCGCCGCCTCCGGCCAGCCGAGCGTGCCGTCGCCGGCGCGAACGTGCACGTTTGGGTAGCCGAGGCGCGCCAGTCGCTCCCGCGAGTCATCAGCCAAAGCAGCGCGCGATTCAATCGTGTACACCTCGCGTGCGAGCAGCGAAAGCACCGCGGCCTGATAGCCGCAGCCGGTGCCGACCTCCAGCACGCGTTCGCTGCCGGCGAGCTCGAGCGCATTGGCCATCGCCGCAACCATGAACGGCTGCGAAATCATCTGCCCCTCGCCGATGGGCAAGGGCTGGTCCGAGTAGGCGTCCGCGCGCTGATTTTCGGGGATGAATTCGTGGCGGGGCACAGAAGACATGGCTTCGAGAACGCGCGGCGCAACGATGCCGCGGCGCAAAATCTGTTGCTCGACCATGGCGCGGCGAAGGGATTCGAAATCCGTTGCCGCCGGCCGGTCCGCGCCTTTGCCCCACACACCCATGCCGATGCCGCTCAAACCGCTTGGAAATGGCGCTCCCAGGCGCGCGAAGCAAGAATCTCTTCCATCTGTGCCAGTACGAAATCAGTTTCCTCGTCGCGATTGTAAAAATGCGGCGAAAGCCGGACGCCCGCCGCGGGACGATAATCCACCATGATGTCGCGCGCGAGCAGCTCGCGCGAGACTTCACGAGCGTGCGGGCATTCGATCGAGACCGTGCCGCCGCGCTCGGCCGGAGTGCGCGGGGTGTTCACGCGCCAACCGCGCGCGAGCGCACCCTCGATAATGCGCCCGGTCTGGTGCTGCGATTTTGCGCGAATGCTCTTGATGCCGATGCGACCGATGATTTCGAGCCCGGGCTCACAGGCGTACAGCGCCGGGATGTGCGGAGTGCCGTTCAAAAAGCGAAAGGAGTCTTCGCGTGCATCGACCGGGCCTACCTCGAAATTGAATGGGCGCTGGTGCGCCAGCCAGCCGGTCAGCGCCGGCTTCACCCGGGTGCGCAAGTCCGGGCGAACATAGAGATACGCCACTCCAGGGCCGCCGCAGAGCCATTTCAGCACGCCTCCAACGGCGAAATCCGTTTCGAGCTCGCGCACATTGAGCGGAACCGTGCCCGTAGCCTGAAAGGCGTCGAGCACGACGCGGGCGCCAACCTTGTGCGCGCGCTCGATAATCGCGCGAGCGTCCACGATGGAAGCGCTGCGAAACAAGACGTAGGAGATGGGCACGAGCAACGTGGTCTCATCAATCGCGGCGAGGATTTGTTCCATCGGCGCGCGGATCCCGTCCTCACTTTTTATGATTTCGACGCGCGCGCCGTAGCGCTGCTGCTCCGTGTAGAAATAAATGATCGACGGGAATTCGAGATCCACCATGACGACTTTGTTGCGCCGGCCGGAATAGTCGAAGCAGGAAGAGATGACGGCCTGCGTGATGGTGACGTTCTGGTGCAGCGAGATTTCGCCGGGCCCCGCGCCGATGAGCGCGCCGACCTTGTCGCCCACGGCGACGGCCATTTCCCACCAGCCTTCTTCCCAGGCGCGCACTCCCCGCGTGGCCCAGGCATCGGCGTAGTTGCGGAGGCGCTCGTACACGGCGCGCGGCATCGCCCCGAGCGAATTGCTGATCATGTAAGTGGTTCGCTCGAGGATTGGGAACTCCTCTCGCCATTTGAGCAGTTCATCCATTCTGGTTCCCCCTGTTCGGTTTCCGCTGCTCCCTGCGTTTCCAGACAAAGTAACACAGCGAGATGAAGGCGAGCCACGGCAATCCCGCCAAGAGTGTAATGCGCATCCCGGGAATCCACCACGTAGAGACGAGCACGGCAAGAAGCGCCGCAAATCCGGCGAGCGAGGACCACGGCCCTGGCGGCGCGAAACGGATGGGCAAGGTTTTCGCTCCCGCGCCGGTGTATTGGCGGCGAAACCGGAGATGCGTGAGAAAGATCATCATCCAAACGAACAGGCCGCCGAAGAATGCAGCGCCGAGCATGTAGAGATACGCGGATTCATGGAATCGCAGATCGAGGAAGAGCGCCGCGACCATGCCGACACTCGAGACCAGAAGCGCGGGGAGCGGCATCCCGTGGCCGCTCAGCCGTCCGAGCGCCGCGGGCGCGTAGCCGCCGCGTGCCAGCGAGAAGAGCATCCGGCCGGTGAGGTAGAGATTGCAGTTGACGCTCGAGAGAGCCGCGGTGAGCACGACGAAATTCATGACGGCGGCTGCGGCCGGAATGCCGGCGCGTTCGAAGACGCGCACAAACGGGCTCTGCGTGAGCCCCGCTTCCATCCAGGGCATCACGCCTACCAGCACCGCCATGCCGCCGATATAGAACAGCGCGAGACGCGCAAGAGTCCAGCGCATGGCTCGGGGAACGGCGATTTCCGGATGGCTCGCTTCGCCCGATGCGACCGCAACCACTTCGATGCCGAGAAAACTGAAAATCGCCATGGCGACGCCGAGTCCGACGCCGCTCCACCCGTGCGGCAGAAAGCCGCCGTGGGCGGTGAAATTGTGAAACCCGAGCGGACGGAATCCCACGCCGGTGAGCAGCGCCGCACCGAACGCCAGGAATGCAAAGATGGTGGATACCTTGATGAGCGCGAACCAGTATTCAAATTCGCCGAAGCTGCCCACGCTGCGCGCGTTGATGTAGATGAGCGAAATCGAAAACGCCGCGATCCATACCCACGCGGGCACGCCGGGAAACCAAAAGCGGCAATAGATGGCCGCGGCCACCACTTCGCTGCCGATCGCGACTGTCTGGGCAATCCAGTAGGAGTAGCGCATCGCGAAGCCGGCCCAGGGGTTCAGGTACATTTCCGCGTAGACGCCGAACGAGCCCGCGACCGGATGCACGACCGTCATTTCCGCCAGCGCCCACATCAGCGCGAGAGCGATCAGTGCGCCTGCGGCATAGCTGAGGATCACACCCGGGCCAGCCAGGCGAACGGATAGCGCGCTGCCAAGAAAAAATCCTGTTCCGATCGCGCCACCAATCGCCATCATCGAGACTTGGCGCGAAGAAAGCATGCGGCGCAAGCCGCCTTCACGCTCAGCGATGGACGACTCGGTCGATGGGTTCGCCGGCGTCTTTGCCGAAATGGCCGGTTCAGAGGCGGCGATGTCGCGGTTCGTCACTTCGCCCGCCATCCTAGTGTTATGTCTCGGAAATACAAAGAAAAAGTATGAAGGATTGGATTTCCCGCAAGAGGTTCCAAAACAGAGTTCACTGAGATCGCAGCGGCCACCAAGTCTGCGGATCTGTAGAGTCGATGCAAGATTTCTTCAGGACGGCGCACCGACAGACGTTTAAAATTTGTCGGGGCGGCATCGAAACGGTGATCCTTGGCGGGCGATCCTGCCTGCCCAGATCCTACTTAAAACGTTTCTTGAATTTGACATCGAGGCCGAACGTGCCGTTGATGTCGCGCAAGGCGACGATGGAAACGTCGCGGCGAATCGCGTATTCGACCTGGATGACCTGCTGCTGATTCGACGTGGCGTTGGTGCTGTAGGTGATAGTTAGGTCGTGAGTGACCTGCTGCTCGATGGTGATGCGTGCCGCGGCGTTCTGTTCGGTGGACGTGCCGGCGAGAAACGGGTCTACCCGGAAGCGGCTGATGCCGAACAGGCGCTCGACGCGGCCGCCGAGCTGGCTCGAAATGGCTTCCGAGAGCAGCGCCGTCGCGCCGAAATTCTGCGACTGCGTGGATCCCGAAGAGCGAAGAGCGCTTTCCTCGCTGGTGGTGCCGAGCGCGAGCAGCGCGATGATATCGCTCGAAGGCAGAGGCGGGTCGGAGCGGTAGGCCAGGCTCAAGTGGCTGGCCGGGCCTGTGAAATCGAGTGTGATCTCGTACTGCTGGATGGTTGCGGTAGCCTCCACGTTGAGCACGGGATCGAGCCGGAATGGGTTCGAGAAATTGATGTCGCCGCGGCTGAGGGTGTAGCGGTTTCCGCGGAAATTCATCTCGCCGGCAAGCAAATGCACGTGGCCGAGCAGTATGGGATGTTCCAACGTGCCGCGAACGCGAAGGCTGCCTTCGGTGAGCAAGTTCGCGCCGGACCATTGAATGCGCGCATCGGGGCCGGAGTCGGTCTGGATATCGAATTGCAAATTCCGCAGGAATTCGGACGAGGTGGACGGGCCGTGCACGGGCTCGCGCGACGTCACGATCAACGTGGAGAGATCGACGCCGGACCCGAGCAGCAACCGGTCCACCACAATGTGACCGGAGAGCACGCCTGCCTGTCTAGTGCCCGATAGCCGCAACGTTCCGCCAGTCTGCCAGCTCATTCCCTCGGGATATCGGATGCGAATCCGGTTCGCGTTCGCGGTGACTTCATAGCGCAGCGGACCTTCGCCGTAAGTGAGCGAGCCGCCGAGCCGGAGCACGCCGCCGCCGGCTTCGGCGTTCACGTTGTCAAAGAACAGGCGGGTGCTATCGAAAACGAAATCGCCCTTCACGTGGCTCAACCCCGCAGGGAAATCGCCGTAGCGCATGGCGGCATCGGCCACGTGGACGCGGCCGATGATGCGCGGACTCGAATAGGTGCCCTCGATCTGGGCGTCCACCTGGGCCGCGCCGGTCGCCTCCAAGCGGGGGAAGAGGCCGCTGGCGAGCTGCAAGTTCACCGAGCCTGCCAGTTTCAAGCTGAGCGCGCGGTCGCCTGCAAAACGTGCGTAGCCCGAAAATCGAAAGTCCGTGTTCGAGCCTTGCAGGTGAGCTTCTTCGATGCGCACTTCGTCGCGGCGGTACACCAAACGCACGGGGTCCACGTTTTGGAGATTCACGAACTCGTAGTTGAGAGAGACGCGGGAAATGTCCGCGTGAATCTCGAGCGAACCGGGCCGCCGGAGCGCGCTGGCAAGAGTGAAATGGCCGTCCACGCTGCTGTGCCCCGTCAGCGCTTTCAAGTGCAGGCCGGATTTGATAAACGGGTCGAGGTCCACTTTCTCAACCGTCAGGTCGCCGGTCATCGGATAATCGCCCGAGAGGGTCAGCTCGAATTGGCCTTTCATGCTCCCGGTGGGCATTGCCGAGGCAAACTGCAGGCGGGCGTGCTGGCCGTCGGATTCGAGCCGGCCTTCGAGATCGCCCTGAACCTCATCGCCGATTCGTAGCTTTACGAGATGGAACGTGCCCTGCATTTGCGGAGTGAGCAGAGGACCTTTCCCGCTCAGATGGAAACTGAAGTCGCCGCCAAGCGGCAGCGATGACATTTGCAGCTGATCGATTTGATCGAGCGAAATCTGAGCGCCCGCCAGAGCAAACTCCACCTCTTTCGTCTGAAAGCGATAGCGAAAGTCGCCGGTTACGCGAGCGGATTGCTTCTGAATCTCGACATGGGTGACACGAATTTCATCATGGCTCAGGCCAAGCTGCCCGTGGAAGAGCCCGGCTTTGATCCCCCACGCGCTCACGTCCGCCAATTCGAAATCGCCGTCGAATGTGGGCGCAGCGCGCGTGCCATCGCCGCGAAATTCGCCGGTCAGCAGGCCTCCTGCGGGGTAATCGGTGCCGAACAGTCCCTGCACATCATCGAGCGGTGCGTGGTCCAGCTTTACACCGATATGCCAGGGGTTCTCCGGGAGGAAACTCCAGGCGCCGTCAAACTTCAACTGCAGGTCGAGCGAAGCCGTCGAGCGGCCGCGGCGCACGTGCGCGTGTTCGAGCCGGAATTCGTCGGGTGAGTAATTCATATCGCCTTCGATTTCGTCCCAAGCCAGGCGATCGTAGCGCGCATCATAAGATTGCACGTGGCCCGCGAATGTCGGTCCCCCGAGCGGGCCCAACACTCGCCCGCGCCAGATCGCGCGGCCGGCGACGCGGCGCGGCTCGGCATCCGTGCCGCGCAAACGATTGATGAAATCGTCCCAATCGAGCAGATTGTTCGCTTCGAGACTGGCCTCGAGAGTGGAATCCACGGCCGAGAGCAAGCCATCCATTTCAATATGACTCGTCGGGGTTGTAATCTGGCTCTGCGTAAGCTGCGCGCCGCGGCGGTCCATCAAGTAATCGAAATTGAGAAGGGCGGTGACGGGGATCATTCCCGCAGCAGTTTCCGCCGGCGGCGCCCAGCGCGATTGGCCATTCGAGCGAAAATGCTTGAAGTCGGCCGTCCAGGTGGAGACTGAGTCCACGTCCACGATGCCATCCCAGTGCAGCGTGTTCACGGGGAGGTTGGGGTTGTCCACGGCGTTGAGCACCGCCGCGAGGCTGGCGCCGCGCTCCCGCGAATCGACTCGGAATTGAAGATTGCGAAATTCCATCTCCATGCGGCCTTCGAGGGTTCCGCCGAGGACGCGGGCCTCGAACTGAGGAAGTTGAAGCGTTTCCTTCGCGACTTCGAATCGCCCTGTGCTCTCGATGCCCTTCGCATGAAACCACCGGTACGGCAGGGAGATCTGGTGCGCGGCGTAGTGGCCGTTCGCGGTCCACTCGCCGACGCGGTATTCGCCTTGCCCGGAAAAATCTACGTCGCCGCCCGGCGAATTGGGTTTCCGCAAAAGCTTGCGCACGTCCAAGAGCCCAACGCGGCCGCGATAATGGAATTTCCAGTCGGGCTGCCGAATGCTCGGCAGCTCGGCGCGGACGTTGATTTCGGAATCCGGCAGCTTCCAAACCAGCTCGTCGAGCGAAAACGCGTCGCGCGCAAGCGTGAATTTCACCGAGAGGCTGGAAGTAAACGGCAAGTAGCGCTGCGCGGCGACCACCATTTGCTGCCAGCGCAGCGCGCCGACGTAGGTCTCGCTGCCGGGCGCCTGGGCGTCAAATTGGAGCGTGAACCGGAGATTGTCACCTTCCACCGCGAGCGGCACGCGAGCGTCGTTGAACAAGACGTAGCCATCATTCAACCGCAGGTGCCGGATCGCCAGGTCGAACAATTGCTCGCGCCATGGCCGCGACGTGCTGTGCACCGCGGGTGATGGCACATTGCTGTGTCCGGATTCATCGATGCGCACGACCACGGCGGGACGGTCAATCTCCACATTGTCCAGCGAAATCTTGCGCCCTAGCAGAGAAAGAATGCGGATGCCTGCGCGCACGCGGTCCACGTGGACGAAGGGAGGCAGCCCTTCCGGCTCGCGGCCGTGCAACGTCAGGTCGTCCAGCTCAACCCGCAGGCCGGAGACGCGAAAGTGGAAGGCGCGGAGCTCAACCCGCGCGCCGGTCATCTCCTCGATCCTGCTGACCACCAGGCGGCGAGCCCAGCGCTCGTCGAGTCCAGTCACCGAGAGAAAGAGAAGAAACAAAGCGAGGGCGAGCGCGGCCAGAAATCCAGCCACGAGCGAGCGCTTCAACCGGCGTTGCCACTTCGTCGTCACGGGCCGCTGTCTCCTGGTGCGATGTCGATTCGCAATCGCGATTTCGTTTCCTCGAGCCAGCGAGTAGCACGCTCATTGATGTCGCGCTGCGTCAGCAACTCACGGATCTGTTCGGCGGCATCGGCAAGCGGCGGCGCTTGCTGTCCCTTGGCGGCAAGCTCCGGCGCGAGCGTGTCCTTGTAATACGCCTCGATCTGGGTCTGGTCCACCTGCGCCGCCGGGCGGAACTTGTAATCGAGAAACCCCGAAAGATAGAGCTCGTCGCCGAGGAGGCGTCGCACCGCAGCTTCCGATAGGCCCAGAGCGGCCAGCCGCGCGCGGAACGCGTCAAGAGAATGGAATTGCTTCGTTAACCGGTCGAAATTCCGGGCTACCTGATCCTCGGAGGCCCGCGGATACCGCGCCGTGGCGGCCTCGGTGCGGACGATCCACTGCTCAATCAAGTGTTGCACGACTTCCTCGCGAGGTTGCGGTTTGTCTTCTGTGAGCTGCTGGAAGGCCGCGAGTTCGCGCACCTGGCTTTCCGTAATGATGTCGTCCTCGATGCGGACGGCGATGCGGTCAACGAGTTGCGCGCCACCCGATGAGCTCGATGACGACGGTGGCGGCATTGCTGGAACGGGCGCCTGCCCGTTTACCGAGGGAGCCGCGAGACCCAGGCACATCGCGAGGATGGAGATCCAGATGCGCATCAGAAGATTGACCCGATATTGAAGAAGAACTGGAACCGCGGCAGCCGCGAGGTCTGCTGCATGCCATTCGAATCCGTAAACGCGAAGTGCGCCGGATTAAGCTGATAGCCCAGGTCGAGCCGCACCGGACCGATCGGCGTGGAATAACGGAAGCCCAAGCCAATGGTATGCGAGAAATAGCTCATCTGATTGTTGTCGTTTGCGGGTGGCGACGTGCGAAACGTGATGTGATCGAAATCGGTGAACACGTTGCCCGCATCGTAGAACACCGCGCCGCCAAGGCGGTTGCCCACAAACGGAAGGCGCATCGGAAAACGCACCTCTTGATTGAAGACGAGCATCGCCAGGCCGCCGACGGGGAAGCCGGTGGTGGGATCGCGCGGCCCGGCCTGGTTGAGCGAAAAGCCCCGCAACGTGGTGCCGCCGCCGGCAAAGAATCGCTCGGGTAGTGGAACCTGATCCGCGGTCGTACCGGTGAGTGTTTCTTCGACTCCGAAGCGTATCGAGCGAGCGAACACAAACGACCGCCCGAAAGGGTGAAACGACGAGTTCTGCGCAAAAAAGCGCCCGAAACTGGCGCTCGAGCCCAGAGACTTCGTTGCGATGCTGAGATCCACAGTGTTGAATCCTCCGCGAGCCGCGTCGGCGGGATTATCGCGGCGGTCACGGACCCAGGTGACGCCAACGCTAGAGATGCGCGTCGGCTGGCTGAACAGCGGGATTTCTTGAACCGGGATTTGGAGAGAGCTGGCATCCACCAGAACGTGGCGATACGAATAACGGTAGAGCAAAGACGTCACCCTGGAGAGATTCTGCACGAGCTGAAACGTGCCTTCGTAACGCGTCGAAGTGAACGTGCGCACATCCCGCGTCTTGTCGGCGAAGCCGGTGAGCACCAGACTGAAGTGCGGGTTGGCAAAAAAATTCGGCGCCGTGAAGCTGAGCAGACTGCGGTATTGCAGCGTGCTGGCGCGCACTCTGAACGAGACGGTCTGCGCCCGGCCTGCGAAGTTGGCATCCGCGATCTCGAAGATGACTCGAGGGCTGGCGCTCAGCGTGCCCCCCACCGGGCTGGCCCCTGCACCGCCGAGCCGCTGCACTTCAAACCCGCCGCCGTAACCGAGCGTGTAGCGTTTGCCCTCGTCCACTTCCACGACGACCGTCTTGACCGGGTCCGCCCCATCGGGATTCTGCGGAGCGATCGCGACGCGGTTGAAGATCCCCAGGTTATAGAGCCGGCGCTGGGATTCCACGACTTCGCCTTCGCGCAACGGTCCGCCGGGCTGTACCTGGACTTCGCGTTGAATGACGCCGTACCGCGTGTGCTCGAAACCGGTCAGCAGGACGCGGCCGACCTCGATTTGCGGGCCTTCGGTGATGGTATACGTCAAGCGAACGCGTTTCGGCACGCCGGCGTCCTCCACTTGGGCGCTGAAGTTTGCTTCGGGGAATCCTTCGTTGTAGTAGAGGGCGAGAATATTGTCGCGATCGCTCGAAACGTCGAAGTCGGAGTACGACTGGCCGGGGGTGGAGCCAATGACGCCGAGCAGGTCCGCATCGCTCAGAGCATGATTGCCTTTGAGCTTGAGCTCGGAGACGCGCGTCTGCGCGCCTTCCGTGATTTGGAACCGAACCAGCAGGTCCCCCTTCTTGTCCTTATAATCATCCACCGCTTCGCTGTACACCTGGGCTTCGCGAAAGCCGTTCGCGAAATAAAGATTCCGGATGGAATCCTCGTCGCTGCTTAACAGTTGCTCGCTGTAGCGGCCCGGGGAGGCGAAGGCAGCCGATTGGATGGAAAGCCGGCCTGCCAGCAAATCACTGCCGAAATACTTATTGCCTTCGAAACGAACGGCCAAGAGGCGGTGCTTCGACCCGCGCTCGATTTCGTAGGTGATCACCTGTTCGCTCTTCTTGGCGTCCTCGTGCGTGGTGAACTGCACGCGCGCGTCGAAGTATCCTTCGCGCTCGAGTAGATCGCGCAGATTTCGCCGGCCCTCTTGCAGGAGGTCTTCGTCCACCGCGCCTTCGGCATAAACCGGCAGGAATTTCCGCAACTGGCTGCCGCTGATCTTCGCGCCGGTGACCTCAACGCGCACGCGCAGCCCCGCCGTCACGTCGATGCCAATGGGCAGCTGGTTGGTCTTGGAATCGTAATCGCCGCGCCGGACAACGACGCGCGCACCCAGGTATCCCGCCCCCACCAAGAATTTCCGCAGCCGCGCCGCGGCGCGCTCGAGCCGGTTGGTGGTTACACTCTTGCCGGTCTTCAGCTTCGAGCGGCGCTGCAATTCTTTGTCGGAATAGCTGGTTTGATTGTTGATTTGGATGGCGCCGATACGCGCGCGCGGTCCGGGTGTGATCCGCACGAGGATGTCCATCTGGCGCGTATCCGCGTGCGGTGTCAGTTCGTCGTCGAGCTTTGCTTCATACAGTCCCTCGTCGCGGAGCACTCCCTGCAAGCGGGTGAGCGATTCGCGAACGGCGCTCTCGCGGAACGGCTCGCCTAGGCCGAGCCGCAGGGCCGAGAGCGCCAGCGCCTCGCTGGGAGGCTCCTTCAAGCCTTCCACGCGGACGATGTTATTGAAGAAATTCATTTGGACGATGAAATCAATGCGCAAGCCGCCCTCGGCTGACGCGGCCACGGTGCGCACGTCGGCGAAATCGCCGGTGCGATAGAGCTGCCGCAGACTTTCGCGTTCGTCCTCGATGTGGAAAGGCTGGCCAAGGGCTAGCGCGAGGGTGGGGAGGTGCGTCTCAATCGGCTGGCCGGATTCGTCCAGCACGCGGATTTCCGCGACGCGCTGGCCCTCGAGCGCGGCCACTTGGGCGCGCGCGGGCAAGGCCGCAAGCAGGCAGAACGCCACGCCGGCGAAAATTCTGCTCGGCACGAAGCCCTGATGGCATGTCATCTCCATCTCAAATAAGAGAAGAGGTTAGCACAGCCGCGTTGCCTGCTGAATTCGAAAAGGGATGCGAATGGCGCTATGATGAACTCGGCGCGAGTGGAAGGGCCATTGCGCTGATCGCTGGTTTGATATGGACGCGAAACTTTACGAGAAATTTTCACGACAAATTCTCTTCGCCGGGCTGGGCGAGGCCGGCCAGGAGCACCTCTTCGGCGCGAGCGCTGTGCTGGTGGGCTGCGGCGCGCTCGGCACCACCCTCGCGAACCTGCTCGTGCGCGCGGGAGTGGGCCGGTTGCGGATCGTGGACCGCGATTTTGTCGAACCATCGAATCTGCAACGGCAGACGCTCTTCGAAGAATCCGACGCGCGTGAAGCGCTGCCGAAAGCGATCGCGGCCGAACGGCGTTTGCGGGCGATCAATTCCGGTTCGAGCGTCGAAGGCGTTGTCGCTGACATCACGCCGGAGAACGCGGAAGAGCTGCTCGGCGATTTCTCGCTGATTCTCGACGGCACGGACAACTTCGCCACTCGTCTCCTCCTGAATGATATCGCCGTGTCCTCCGGCGTTCCGTGGATTTATGCCGCAGCCGTGGCGAGCTACGGTGTCACGATGACCATCTTGCCCGGCGAAACCGCTTGCCTCGCTTGCCTGCTCGAGTCCCCGGAAGGAAATGGCTCGCTCGCGGCCGGACTCGAAGAAACCTGCGACACGGTGGGGGTGCTCAATGCCGCCGTGGGCGTGATTGCTTCGGTGCAAGCGGCCGAGGCGATCAAAATTCTCGCCGGAAAGAGAAAAGCTCTTCATGGGTGGCTGGTAGCCTGCGACGTTTGGAGCGGTCGGTTCCAATCCATTCGCGTCGTGCGAAACCCGGAGTGCCGCGCGTGCGGACGGCGCGAGTTCACGCATCTCGCCGGCACAGCGCAGCCTCACATCTCGATGTGCGGCCGTGATTCGGTGCAGATCCACGAACGCCGGCGACGGCTCGACCTCGACGAGCTCGGCGCGCGGCTGGCTCCGGCCGTGGCCGAGGTGCGTCACAACGATTTCTTGCTGCGTTTCCGCGTGCCGCCCTACGAGTTCACCGTTTTCCCCGATGGCCGCGCCATTGTAAAGGGAACGCAGGACCCCGTTGTGGCTCGCTCGCTCTATGCCCGCTACATTGGCGCCTGATGAGATGCTGGAATATTCTGGAAAACACAGCCATATTAAACGGGCGCTCCACGTTTTGAGCCGCGAAGACAAAAAGGATTTCGTCGAGGGCCTGATTCTTCGTCGAAGAAAGATACTTCAGTTTCGATCGAGTCGAAACTCCTGCATGATTTGATGGCCAGGGTTCGTCTGTCCGCTCGTTTCTAGCGGCCGAAGGTGCGGGCCGTGGACTGTCGCTGAAGAGAGCGATCAAGATTCTCGCGGAAATTCATCAGCGTGAGGAAGGTGCTCAGCACGCGCGCTTTGATTTCGTCGGTCAGATGAATGCCACCGGTGGCGACGCGAGCGAGGCGTTCGCCCCCGTCGGATATATAGCGAATGATCTCCATCTGGCGTTCTTTGTTTGTGTTACCCGGGGCAGTCTCGCGGCGCATCTTCCCGCATTCCTGCTCGAGCAGCAGGGTGAAGTGAAGTAGACACAAATGCTCAGATTCCAGCTCCGGCGGCACCGGGGCTTTACACCCGACGGCACTGCAACCATCAGTCATCGCGGGAATCCTAATCTAAACTAAGCAAACTTGTAACATCTTCAGCAGGCAAAATCTAGCCGTTCTAGCCCCCTAGAGCCCAATGCAGCACTGTACGACCGGCAATCTTGAATGCGGGCAACGTGATTCCGAGGACGCGAAA
>JBGQEW010000021.1:0-24302 GCA_041496565.1 Terriglobia bacterium
CAAATGTCCTGTGTCTCCTCCGAAGCCGATGCGCAGATACGACTCCATCCCCAATTGCTCGCCGGGCACCAGCAGCACTCCCTTGCGCACGCGTAATTCCTCCGCCAGCTCCGCGGTCTTTCGATTCCCCGGATAGCCGATCCAGGCAATCGCGCCGGCCACGGGCGGAACGTGCGTCAGCAATCCTTCGTGCCCCGCCACCCAGTCGCGAACCAGCGGATAATTCCGCCGAAGAATCTGGCGCGTGCGCTCGAGGATTTGCGATCGTCGCGCCGCCGCCAGCGCGAAGGAGGCAAGCCGGTCGGCCAGCATCACTGGGCCGATGCTCGTGTAGTCGTGGTAACCCCAGAGTTTCTCCGCCATCTTTGCCGGGGCCACCACCCACCCCGTGCGCAGTCCCGGCAAGCCATACGCCTTGGATAATCCTCCGGTGCACAGCACGCGCTCGTAACGGCCCCAGAAAGTGGGCGAGATCGCGCCGTCGAATTCTGCTCCGCGATAAACCTCGTCGGCCAGCACGTAGGCGCCCACGCTTTCAGCCGCTGCGCATATTCCTTCCATCTCTTCCCCGGAAAGGACCGCCCCCGTGGGATTGTTCGGATTGCAGATGGCGATCAGCCGCGTCTTCGGCGTAATCCGGCGCCGGAGATCGTCCAGGTCTGGCGTCCAGCGATGCTCTTCCCGCAGCCAGAGCAGCTTCACGGTTGCACCGAAGGCGCGCGCCAGCCCGTCCACCTGCATGTAATTGGGCAGCAGGAAGACGACCTCGTCGCCGGTCTCGAGCAGCGACCATGTCACCAGAAAATTGGCTTCCGAGCAGCCGCATGTCACCAGCACGTTCTCGGCGCTCGCGCCTGGATAGAGCGCCGCGATCCGCGAGCGCAGTTCCTCGCTGCCGTTCGTCTGCGGGTAGCCCAGCGGGAGGCTCAGGATCCGGTGAAGCTCGTCCGGATCGGGCACCAGTTCTTCCGTCGTCATCGGCATCACGCCGCTTTCGGAAATGTTCAGCTCGACCTGGTTTTCCCAGACCGATTGCCAGCGTTCCAGCTTGAATGGAGCAATCTGCATCCGGCACCTCCGCAGAGGCATTCGCGCTTCGAGGAAACCCTCGCGACAGCGCCCGCCAATCTGAAAGTCTACCGCAGCTTGCCCATGAATCACAGTCCGCTCCGCTTCGCCGGCACGGCGCTGAAACAAATCGCTGCGCTCACGCTGACGCGGCGGAACAACGCTTCGTTTGTTCCCGGCGGGCGTCTTTGGTAGCATCGCCAGGCCGTCTCAGGAGGAGCCATGTCTCGCAAATTTCAATTCGTTCTCGCCATTTTCACGCTCTTGGCGCTCACCGCAACCTTGCGGCCGGAGGCCGCGCCTCGGCCGTCACCGGGCGAGACGTGGTCGTTTGCTGTGTCGGGCGATTCACGCAACTGCGGCGACGTCGTGATGCCCGGGATCGCCGCGGGGGCGCTCCAGCAGCATCCCGCGTTCTACTGGCACCTCGGCGACTTTCGCAAAATGTACGATTTCGATGAGGACATGCAGCACGAGCCCACGCATCGCGAGAAGCCAATGACCATCAGCTCCTATCTCGACAGTGCTTGGGAGGATTTCATCGAGAACCAGGTCGCGCCGTTCGGATCGCTTCCCGTTTTCCTCGGAATCGGAAACCACGAATTGATCGAACCGAAAACGCGGGATGACTACATCAAGCAATTTGGAAGCTGGCTCGCTACTCCCATCCTCGAGCAGCAGCGTCTCCGCGACAATCCTAACGATCACAAGCTCCGCACCTATTTTCATTGGGTCGAGAAGGGAGTGGACTTCATCAGCATGGACAACGGGAGCAACGACCAATTCGATCCGCAGCAAATGAGCTGGTTCGAGCGCGTGCTGAAGCGCGACGAATCAGACGCCGCGATCACGACAATTGTTGTGGGCATGCACCGCGCGCTGCCGGAGAGCATCTCTCGCAGCCACAGCATGAACGAATCGCCCACCGGCACCGAAAGCGGCCGCCGCGTGTACTCCGATCTGCTCGAAGCCCGCGACAAATTCCACAAGAAAGTTTACGCGCTCGCGAGCCATTCGCATTTCTACATGGAGAACACTTTCAACACCGATTATTGGAAGAGCCACGGCGGAGTGCTTCCCGGATGGATCGTGGGAACCGCCGGAGCCGTGCGCTATGCCCTGCCCGAAAATTGGAAGGACGCGCGCGAAGCGAAGACCGACGTTTACGGTTATCTGCTGGGAACTGTCGGCGCGGACGGCGAGATCCAGTTCGTCTTCCACCAGATTAATGAATCGGACATTCCACCGGCAGTGGTCAGCCGGTTTACGCCCGAGTTTGTGCACTGGTGCTTCGCCGAAAACAGCAACGCCCACTGAAGATACGCCTGCACGGCTGAGGCAGTCTTGCGAACGGCTGGGTGGAGCTTTAGGTCGTGTCGCGTGCCGAGATACCGGCAGGGGAGATAAGCGTCGCGTGTGCAATGGTTTTCGAGCGTTTCGGGGGCGGGAGCGGGGAGTGCGAGGGGTTCGGAACCCTAGATTTGTGACGATATTTCGGCAGATGACGAAATATCGGCACTCGTCCGATGTTTGGGGCTGCGAAAAGTTCTTGCGCAGGGCGAAAATTGGCAATTTTGAAGAATTATGTCGGTGATGCGGATCTGAAGGCGGACACGTGAGGACTGCGACGGGCGCGGTGCGCGAGTCTGCTCGGAGCACATCCAGCGCTGCGAAATTTGAAACGGCAAGAGGGATTCTTCGGGCCCACAGAGTGCTGGGACTCATCCCGATCAAGGGCATCGGGACTCAGAAGGAATAACACGCGAAGCGGCGCTCTCGTGGCCTGGATCGCGGAAGGGCCGAGCCATTTCATCGAGCGCCTCTCAGAACTCTGTCAACCACAACGCCATTTTAACATGTCTTGTGATTGTCAACGGTCCACACGCGTGGTGCTGGTCGCTCAGCTTACTCCCCGGTGGATGGCTCCACTGTTATCATCAGCGCGTGCCAACTGAACAGAACAAAATAGGCGGAAAGGCCGCGTCACCCGCCTATGTCCATTTCCCGATCAATTCAGTGTCTCCCCGGCGCGTCACTCAATTGTATGCGTCGTCTGTTTGATCCGCGCCAAGAAGTCTGCTAAACCATCGCCACATCGGTCGCACCGAGAAGAGTGACTGGAGCCCGAAGCAAATCCAGCCGAATGCCAGGAAGGCCCGATTCGGGCTAAGAGATGCCTGGCGTACCGCCCGGTAGCTCGTGAACAAGCTCAACCCAAACAAGCTGGGGAATATCAGGTGATGAAGTCGTAGCAAGATCGGCTGGCTGCCGTGAGAGTCGGTTGGTTTGCGAGTCTTTCCCCAAGGGAGAATTTGCAGGAGAGCGAGGTAGTCGATGACATTTTTGTGCGTATCAACCTTGAACATTGCCCAGAAGTGTGATCCAAACAAATCGCCGCCAGCGTCCTTAAGGTCCGCGTACGCAGACAGGGCCGCGTTGAGCGTGCCTACGACGGCAAGCGTGAGCACCATGGTGACGAACGGAGTGATCTTCCATACGGCATCCATCTTGAGTTCGAGACCTGCGAGGTGAAGAGTGCCGGCCTCCCCTAGAAACATAGCCCACACGAGGCAGAGATAGACGAGCAATGTGGTGAGATAGAGGCCTTGTGCGCGGCTCACGGACTGAAAGTTCGCGTTCGCTAATTCAAACCGTAGCTTTGCCTTGTCATCGTCCGAAGCCATCGTGCGGAATTCTAGCACGCCAATCTGGCGGGTGGGACACTCTTCCATTCATGAGGATACTTTCCCGTTGCACCGCTGGGCGCAGCCCGCTTGTCGCTCAGCTTACTCCGCGGTGAATGGCGCGAGTGGTATCATCAGCGCCTGGCGACGGAACAGAACTAAGAAGGCGGAAAGGCTGCGCCACCCGCCGGAAAGGCCGAGCCACGCGCCAAGGAGTAGAAGGGCCAAAGAGGCCAGCTATGATCTCTCGCACCAAGCCCGAAATGGCCTTCTTGTTTAAGTACTGGCTTGCTCTGATCTTGTTCGTGCCGGCCATTGCCACCATCAAGGACGTAATGGCCTATCCCGTTGATATCGTCATCGTGGTAGGCTTCGCGCTCTCGGGCTTCTTCTGTTTGACCGCGGCCGAAGTACAGGCACACGAAGAAATATTGAAGTATCGTCGTTTTCTATTTTGGAAGCAGATACCTTACGCGCAGATCCACCAATGCAAAGATTCCCGGATCCCGGGCCTCGGTTTCATCAGGCTCGCTCAGTTTGTTCCTCCCTGGGGAAAGATTTATTTTGTAACAATGCGCCCAGCGTTCAGCGGTAATCCCAGGGAGCTAGTCTCATTTATCAACTCGCGCCGCGCGGGAATCGAGACGGCTCCAACCGATGACGAAGGGGTGCCTGCGCATATGTACAGGAACGCACGATTCTGTCTTCTGATGGGTTTCCTTGGAGTTACCTCTTCGTTTATGGCGGCCTACCTGAACCCTGGCTTCGCCCAAACTGTGTCATGGGACAGATTCCCAAGATGGTACGCAGTCTTCATGAATCTTTGGGATCGGGCATTCAGTTGGCCATGGGCACTAGTGACAATAATGGTTCTCATCGCAATACTCTTTTGGTTCCGCCTCAAAGGTCGTGCTTGGCTTACTGCATGGATCTTGGGCGCCTTACTAGGTTCACTTGTGGTTAGGGCGATTCACTAACGCACCGGGTACGAGGGCGTTGTGGGATCCGGGGGAGGTTGCACAGACGTCAATCTCTAGCAGGAACTTGGATCCTCACGAACAAATCAATGTCGGGCTGCGTGCCGCGTGACGCGGAGGATTGACGGGAAGTGGTTCGCCTAGGCGCTTCACGAGTGGTTCGGCTCTGCTCACCACAAGTGGGGCGGCGGGGGCACAGAGGAGAAGAACCCGCACCCTTGAAAACCGCAAGGGATGCGGCACCCACGCCTCCTGCCCGCGGAGGATAGTACCCGGATGGTATGCTTCCTTCGTGGCACAGAACCAAGAATGTTCTCCAAGTAGATTCTCTTGGCCGCCGGCTAAGAAGCCATGACATGAGGGAGCGTATGGTTTCTTTCCAATATGTCGAGTTCCACGATGTTCCCAGGACCCTTGCCCTTAGATACAGAGGCAAATTGCTCCTGTTGCAGAGTGCGTTTGATCAAGCGCGAGATCAATACCCGAGCGATTACAATGTCTACCTATTACCTGAATCTGCTAAGACCCAACTAGCCAGCGGATCGTGGAAATTCCTTGAGGACCTGCGCCTCGAAGCCCTAGGGCAGATTCCGATAAAAAGCGTGCGATTCGATTCTTCGAATAGAAAGGAGCTCGACCCTTCGATCCTAGACCCGCTCCTTCGCTAGACCGGCTTTCAAGATTGGAAGTGTAATGCTCTCCGCGAAAACTAGACACCTCGGCTGGTGGCGGAGACTCAACGCGGCGAGAAGATTTGGGGTGCCGCACCTGGGGAAATTCACGAGCCCCACCCTTTCACGAACCGAAAGGAATGGGGCACCCGACCGAGAGCAGGAACAGAAGCAGATCCCTCACCCCCGTTCGCCCCGATCAAAAACATCGGGGTGCAGAAATCGCACAGGCAGCGCGACCGGGTTCGGGATGACACCCGCAGGATAGCGGCCTGACATTAACTAGAAGAAAGAGGGATTCCTCACTCCGCTGCGCTCGGCAGCTCCGTCGTCCCGACCAACCGCGTCGGGACTGGGAAGGAATGACGGGAAGCGGTTCGGCTACGCTCACCACAAGTGAGGCGGCGGGTGACGCATCGAAGAAAAACCCGCACCCTTAAAAACGAAGGGTGCGGCACCCACGCCTCCTGCCCGCGGAGGAGAGTGCCCGGATGGTATGCTTCCTTCGTGCCACCGAATAAAACATTTTCATCGAGTAGATTCTCTTGGCCACCCGCCCACCCGTCCCGGGCATTCAGCACCTGGGACGCTCGTCCATCGGGCTTGCAATCATCCTGCTCGGCCTCGTCTTCTACCAACACTGGAACCGGGAGTTACGCCGTACCGGCACGTAGACTACTTCCCACCGATTTTTCACGTAAGAATGGCAGGGCTCCAGCCAGGAGCGCGATGGCCGGAAGTAAAATTCCGCCAACCACGCTATTGGCGATTACTGGGAGAATCCGCAAGATCGGCACCTCACCTGGAGAGAAGACGGACGCGATCACAACCATTTTCAACTCGGGATTCGTTAGCAACGAGCCGAGAGCGGCGAGAATCGTTGCCGCGGGAAACAGTGCTGCCGCGGTGCGATTGGCAATCGAGCCGCCTGCGCGGCGAGACCAGTAAGCAGCGAACGCACCGATGCACGTAAGAATCAGCAGCCAGCCACCGTAAACGAAGATGGCCATGTGCGGTCCCGCAAAGAGAGTCGAAGCTACGCGATCAACCGCGATCGGGACGGCCACGGTTAAGATGGCCGCCACCAATCCGGGCATCCACAGCGTTTGTATGCGTTCTTTCAACATTTCTCCTCCATCTCTTGCGAATTTGATGTTGCGAGCCAGGCGCGGCCAATTGCGAACTTCGGCGAGCGCGCGTTGGGCCGCTTCGTGTTCCGTGAGTCCATTGTCTAGGCCGGCTTTGTAGAAATCTTCGAGGTAGTGCGCGAGTTCCTCGGTCACTTCCGGCTCCATCTCTGCGCCAGAGCGCCGCTGAGTGAGGCGTTCGTGGACGAGTTCTTGCCAATCAGGCATGGGCGGCACCTGAGAGTCTTTGGATGGCGCGGAAAAAACCGTCCCACTGGCGGCGCATGGGCGCGAGTTGTCTGCGGCCCGAAGGCGTCAGGCGGTAGTAGCGGCGTTTGCGGCCCGCGCGCGTCATTTCCCACGCGCCCGCGATCCAGGCGCGCTTTTCGAGCGCGTAGAGCATGGGATAAAGCGAAGCGAGGGTGAAGCGGAGTTCGCCGGCCGTGCGCTCCGCGATGGTTTGCGCGATCTGGTAGCCGTACAAGCGTTCCTCGGCCAGCACGGAGAGGATGGCGAATTCTGCGCTGCCGCGTTTGATCTTAGACACGATCATCATCGTACCGAGTATAGGAATCCTATATATGGTCGTGCGGCGTCAAGAGTACCGAAGTACAGCTGTACTTCTTGAGGGGTGGATTCTCGTGCCCAGGAGCGAGGGATGCGCGGCTTGATGTCCGTCGGTACTGGATTCAGATAGTAGGCCAGTGAAAGGCGCCAGCCTTCCTGACCCGCGTAGAGAAAACTGTGATTGCGCAGGTGGTCATCTGTGTTGGAGATCAAAATGTTGAATGCCCGACGCCGCCACAGCGCCTCCATGTCGGCTTTCGGCGAAGTCCCGTGCTGGCGCAGCGCATCGAAGAAAAACCCGCACCCTTAAGAGCGAAGGGTGAGGCACCCGCGCGAAGGCACCCACCAACTAAGAAATTCGAGCTGACAGGGCTGGTCCAATGATGCCATCGGCCCGTGCGACCCAGTAGGTCCTGGCTGCTGGTTCGAATGCCTACGGGGACGAGTGGGGTTGCACTGAACGCGCCGTCGGCGCACAATCCCTCCCGCCGCGGAAATAACAAACGCAAGACGCGAGCGAACGAACGCGACGCGAAGCGCGCATCCGGCGCCGATGCGGAAAGCAAAGCAGAATGTAAACTGGAGGAAATCGTGAAGAGAGTTGCCCTGCTCTTTCTTGGTTGTTTACTTTTTTCAAGCACCGCAATCCGGGCGCAAGAGAAGGCCGCGACGGCTGTGAGCACTCCTCCCGCCGAGCAGCCGTGGCTTTTCCCCAAGGATTTCGTCCGCGGCTACGCGGATTTTGCCATTGCCCCGCCGCACAACGAGCCCGATCTCGGGAGGTGCAATCAATTCGGCCCGTCTTGCCGGGCGTTTGCGCGCTACGTCCTGAGCGGCTACGTGGAATTCCAGCCGTTCGGGCGCGGGCCGCTGAAGCACGTCTACGCGTTCTTCGAACCGCGCTCATGGTTCGGTAGCACTCTTCCGCAGCATGATTACACCTGGGGCGGCCAGCCGATCGCCCTCGAACGGATTGTCGGCTTCGCCATCGAGCTGCCCAAGAATTTCGAATTCCGCGTGACCAACCACGCGGTCACGTCGTTCGGCATCTACTCGAAATCGCTCGGCCCCACCGACTCCGGCCCGGACAAGCCGCTCGGCATCAACACGACCCTGGGCGTGCGCTGGTATTTTGGGGGCTATGGGCACCGCTCGCATTCTTGGTAAACTCTTCCCAGGAGAAAATCATGACCATGACTGCCGTGAGCAAGCAACCCTCTGCGGAACTTTTCTTCATCACGCTGCAGGCCTATCAGCGCACCGCCGCGCTGAAGGCCGCTGTCGAGCTCGATCTGTTCACGAAGATCGGAGAAGGAGCGAACACCGTGCCCGTGCTGGCGCAGAAGTGCGAAGCGTCCGAGCGCGGCACGCGCATCCTGTGCGATTTCCTGGTGGTCTGCGGTTTCTTGACGAAGCAAGGAAACACCTACGCTCTCACGCTCGATTCGGCGACGTTCCTCGACCGCCGCTCGCCCGCCTATCTCGCCTCCGCGGTGAAATTCATGACTTCGCCGATGATGACCGAGAACTATAAGGATCTCACCGCCGTGGTGCGCAAGGGCGGCCCAGTCATCAGCAGCGAGGGCACCCTCGCGCCGGAACACCCCGTCTGGATCGAGTTTGCCCGCTCGATGGCTCCGCTGCAGACCATGCCCGCGGAATTGCTCGCGAATCTTCTCCATGCCGATTCCGGCGCGAAATGCAAAGTTCTCGATATCGCCGCAGGCCACGGCCTGTTCGGGATCGCCGTCGCCCGGCACAATCCGAGCGCCGAAATTGTCGCCGTGGATTGGCCGAACGTGCTTGAAGTCGCGAAGGAAAACGCGCTGGCGGCGGGCGTCGCCAGCCGTCACCGCCTGCTGCCGGGCAGCGCCTTCGATGTGGACTACGGCACCGGCTACGATCTCGTCCTGCTCACGAATTTCTTGCATCATTTTGATGTGCCGACGAACGAGCAGCTCTTGCGCAAGGTCCACGCGGCTCTCGCGCCGGGCGGCCGCGCGGCCGCTCTCGAATTAGTCCCCAACGAAGACCGCGTCTCGCCGGAGACTCCCGCGGCGTTCAGCATGATGATGTTGGGCAGTACGCCCGCGGGTGACGCGTATCCGTTCTCCGAGTTCGAGCGAATGTTCCGCAACGCCGGTTTTTCGCGCTGCGAACTCCATCCGCTTCCGCCGACGTTTGAGCAGGTGATTGTGGCGTTCAAGTAGAGTGCTGCTGGCTGCGGCGACTCTGGGTGGAATTCAGCTTTTCCCGGTGGTGAACGCCAGGGTGACCAGCGTTTTCTGCTCGACTTCGTGCGCCTTCGCCGACCCGGTCGCCGGGCTCGCGCTCCCCGATCGCTTCACCGAGCGCACGGGAATGCCCCGCGCGATGCGCTCCAGTGGGCGAATCACGAACGCGAGCGCGCCCTGATTGGCCGGCTCTTCCTGCACCCATACAATTTCGCGCGCATCCGGATGCCGGTCGAGCGCGTGGGCCAGCTCCGCTTCCGGGAAGGGATAGAGCTGTTCGAGAAATACGATTGCGGTTTCCGTATCTTTGCGCCGCTTCCGCTCCGCCGCCAATTCATGCCCGATTTTTCCTGTGCAAACCAGAATGCGGCGCCCCAGGATGATCTCCCGCTCCGGAATCACCGTCTGAAATCGCGGGCGCGAAAAATCCGCGAGCGATGAAGATGCGGCGGGGTTGCGCAGCATGCTCTTTGGCGTGAAGACGATCAGCGGCTTGCGCCACCGGCGCAGCGCCTGGCGCCGCAGCAGGTGGAAATATTGCGCCGCCGTGGAGGGCTGGCAAATCTGCATGTTGTCGCGCGCGGCGAGTTGCAGGAATCGTTCGATGCGCGCGCTGGAATGTTCCGGGCCCTGCCCTTCATAGCCGTGCGGCAGCAGGACGGCGATCCCGGAAAGAAGGGTCCACTTGTCTTCCCCGGCGGCGATGAATTGATCAATGATCACCTGCGCGCCGTTGGCGAAATCTCCAAACTGCGCCTCCCACATCACCAGCGCCTCCGGATAATCGCGGCTGTAGCCGTACTCGTAGCCGAGGACGGACGCTTCGGAAAGAGTGGAATTATAGGCTTCGAAGCGCGCCTGATCGGGCGCGACGTGCTCGAGCGGCACGTACTTCGCTTCCGTCTCGGTGTCGATCAGCGCGGCATGACGCTGATTGAACGTGCCTCGCTCGCTGTCTTGCCCGCTCAGCCGCACCGGAATTCCATGACGCAGCAGCGATGCGAACGCCAGCGCCTCCGCCATGCCGTAATCCACCGCTCGCTTTCCATTGCCCATTTCGCCGCGCTGTTCGAGGAGTTTTTTCACCTTGGGGTGAATGTGGAAGCCCTTCGGATAGCTGGTCAGCGGCTCGCTGATGGCGGCAAGCTCTTCGGCCGGAACGCCGGTGTCCACCTCGAGCGACGCGTCGTATCGGCCGCCCTGGAACCGGTCCCAATATTTCGGCAGCGTGCGCAGAACCGGGTTTTTCTCGAGCTCTTCGGCTTTTTTCTGCGCTGCGTCGAATTCCGCGCGAATTTCCGCCGCGCTCGCGGAAGCATCGGCGCCGATTTTCTTCGCGTAAATTTCCCACGCCAGCGGCTGCGCCTGAATCTTCCGGTATCGCAGCGGCTGGGTGATCGTCGGATCGTCCACTTCGCTGTGGCCATGCCGGCGGTAGCCGATCAGGTCCACGACAACCGTGCTGCCGAAGCTGTAGCGGTACTCCAGCGCCAGGCGTCCCACGCGCGCCACGGCCTCCGGGTCTTCCGAATTCACGTGAAAGATGGGCGCCGTCAGACGCTTCGTCAAATCGGAAGCGAATCGTGAAGAGTGCAGCTCCTCCGGGCCGGTGGTGAACCCGATCAGGTTGTTCACGATGATGTGGACCGCGCCGCCTACGGTGAAGCCTCGCACGCCCGCGAAGTTCAGCGTCTCGGCCCAAATTCCCTGCCCCGCGAACGCGGCGTCGCCGTGCAGCAAAATCGGCAGCACTTTCGTTTTGCCCTGATCGCCGATGCGGTCCTGCTTGGCGCGGGCGCGGCCCAACGCCACCGGGTCCACCGCTTCGAGATGGCTCGGATTTGAAACCAGGTGAACGCTCAACTCGCGTCCCGCCGCGGTGCGATACTTGCCGGTCGCGCCGACGTGATATTTCACGTCGCCGCTGCCGAGCACGCTGCGCGGGTCCACATCCTCGAAGCGCGCGAATATTTCTTCGGGCTGGCGGCCGACGATGTGGACCATCACGTTCAGGCGTCCGCGGTGGCTCATCCCCAGCACAATCTGCTCGGCGTTGAAATCGGCGGCTCGATTCAGAATCGCGTCGAGCATCGGGACGAGCGACGCCACGCCCTCGAGGGAATAGCGCTTTGTGCCGAGGTAGCGCGTCTGAAGAACTTGCTCGAATACTTCGGCGCGGATCAAGCGGTTGAGGATGCGCGCGCGGTCGAGCTCGGGCGCGTCCGACTCGATGCGCTCCTGAATCCACCGGCGCCGCTCGGCTTCGGGAATGTGCATGAATTCGACGCCGATGGTGCCGCAGTAGAAGCGCCGCGCGGCTTCCGCGGCTGGGCCGGTCAGCTCCAACTCCGGCAGCGCCGCGGGCTTCAAATCGCCGATCGGGTCGAGGTCCGCCTGCAGATAGCCCCAGCGGCGAAACGCGTCGAAGATTTCTTCTCGCCTTTCTTTTTCCAGTCCGACGCTCACGTTGGCCATGTTGATCGCAAATAGTATATCGCGAAGTCGAGAATCGGTCAGGCCCGCCAGAGGAGAAAGGAGTAAGAGGAGGTGCGCAACGCCGGCCCGGCAAGTGATCCGCATTTAATGCGCTGTGACGCTATTGGGTGCAGGGCAACGTTTGGGTGAGTTACAAGAAGAAGAGGCGAGTTGCCTCCTCCGCGACTGTCTTAGTCTTGCAAAAGCAGCATCGATATTTTCTGTTTCTAACTTAATTATCAACGCTTATTATAATATTGCCGGGCCGTAAGGATTCGGACTTTCAGAACGTCCGCCAACACGTTCCACGGGGGGTGTAGGATCATGCGCGGGCATGGGGTGTCCGATGAAGGAAAAAGCCAAGAAGCTAGAGAAGGTGACGTGTAACGAGGCGTGCGCCCAATGCTCTATCGGGAATCATCATCTTTGTTTGAATCGATACGAATGCCAGTGCACGCACAGACGGAAACAGCCTAAAGGTTGGCGCGCACGGCTTCGGGAAAAGTTTCCGCATCCCTCTGACTCTTCCCGTGAAAGCGATTCTTGAAATTGATAGCGTGCTCAATAAATAGAGATTGGAATTCCTCCGCTGTGTAAATGCCTTTATCCGTCAGTAGCGTGTTCATCGCATAGACCGTGGCACGGAAGGCTTCGTCTTTCCCCATCAGCTCAAAGGCTTCTTCGAAGCTCATAAAGTACCTCCGCAAACAATTCACTGCAAATAAAGATAGCGGGGTGGGGGTACGGTGAAGGTGTCTGAGCGGCGTCCGTGGCGCATGCGGTATCCCAGACCCCCAAAGGCGATTGCCAACATACATCATCGGTCCTGTCGTTTTCCACATAATTCGCTTGTGGTTCGCTTTTCCACAATTGCTGCTCTGCCACGTCTTCTCAATTTCAGGCTATTCTGTGTGAAATGCATAATCGCCCTTTCATGGCGCTCGAACAAGCCGAATTCGCAGGGCCCGGCAGCGGCTCGTTCGAGTGGAGGGATAGCGTTGGGCGCAGCCCTTCGAAGACTCAGAATGAGCGGGCGGGGCTCCTTAGGCCGCGCTCATTTTGCTGCGGGGAAGATGAGGGGCTCGGCGGTTCGGCTCCAGCCCTTCATGGTGATTTTTCCATCCGCGCGGACCGTTCCGGTCATCATGCCGTTGGTGTTGAATGGCGTCGAGACATTGCCTTGCGGGTCGAGCGCGATCACTCCCCCTTCGGCGTGCTGCTCGACCAGCTCTTTCATCACCACGTCATTCGCCGCCTGCTCGAGCGCGACGTGCAGGTAGCGCACGCGCTCGCAGATATCCGCGGCGACGATGTTGCGAATGTAAAATTCGCCCTCCCCGGTCCCCGAAACCGCGCAGCTCTGGTCGTTCGCGTAGGTTCCGGCGCCGATGAGGGGAGAATCGCCCACGCGCCCCGGCATTTTCAAGGTCGTCCCGCCGGTCGAGGTTCCGGCGGCGAGATTGCCCGCCTGGTCCAGGGCCACCACGCCCACGGTGCCGTGCTCTTCGCCGCAGGGCAGCGCCGACATTTTCTTCCGCTGCTCGGCCGAGATGGCTTTCTTGTACGAATCCCATTCACGCTCGGTGTAGAAGTAAAAGGGCGAGACCAGCTCGATGCCTTGCGATTTCGCGAACTCTTCCGCGCCCGCGCTCACCAGCAGAACGTGCGGCGTTTTCTCCATCACGAGCCGCGCGAGATGAATGGGATTCGCGATGTGTTTCACCGAGGCGACCGCCCCGGCGCCGAGCGTGCGCCCGTCCATAATCGCCGCGTCGAGCTCCGGGACTCCTTCACGGGTGTAATAGGCGCCGCGCCCGGCATCAAATTGCCCGGAATCTTCCATCACGCGAATCGTGGCTTCGACGGCGTCGAGGCTCGAGCCGCCGCGCGCGAGGATCGCGTAGCCTGTCTGTATCGCCTGAACCATCGTGGCGCGGCGCTCTTCGAGCTGCGCCGGCGTCATTTTGGCGTAGTCGCCGGCGCCGCCGTGCGCCACCAGAACGAAATTCGAAGCGGCGGGTGCGGCCGGGGCCGATTTTGCGCTGCCCGCGGAGCGGGCGTGATTCGCGAAAAGAACTGCCGCAACGAAGGCAAGAAGAAGGAGTGAAGAGAAGCGAATGATTTTCACAACAACCTCCCGGAGGAATTTTCACGGCTGCGGGCGGATTCAGCTAAGAGTTCCGTTCCGCAATTCCAAGCGGGCGGCATTGTACACCGCACAGCCCCGGGCTTGGGTTACGCGGCTGGCCAGGCTCCCAGCAGACGCCGAAGCAGAACCAATTGCCCCAGGTGATACGCGGCGTGATCCGCGACCAACAGGACTTCCTGCAAGAGAGTTTGACCCGTGCCATGCGGAATTTTCCGGAACAGGTGCGACTTCGGGTTGGCGACCAACGCCTGCACGGCATCTCGATCGGCGCAATAATTCCGGATGCTCTTCTCCCACTCTTCTTTGCCCGGCGGCGCTTCGGTCGCCGGCCAGTAGCCTGCCGGCCAGGGGGGTGAGACGTGCTTCGCGTCGCGGCAGAATTCGAGGATGTCCCATTGCCCGATCCGCAGATGCTCGAGCAATTGCCACGCCGAGTGCGGCGCGCCGGGCGGCTTCACTCCTCGCTCCGCTTCAGGCCAGCCGGCGATTACTTTTTCGAAATTCAAGTGCGCGCTGCCCGCATCGAGCAGCTTCACCAGATGAGCGCGCAAAGCCCTGTCGTCGAAAGCCGCTGCTGGTAGTTTCCGCGCCGCGGGCTTCTTGCCGCGTTTCTTCTTCGAATGCTTCTTTTGACTGCGCGCCATGTTTTCCTCCTCCGCGAACTGGGCGGCTGTTGATATTACCATTACTGCTTTCTTCTTCGTTCGCGGCGCTTGCGCTTGCCATCGGCAAGTCGCGGGCGGATAATCGCCACGCAACGGTCCTCCGAAGGAGACTGCCATGAAGATTCCGCTCGTCACGCGGCGGGAATTTGCCCGCGTTGTGGGAACGGCCGCCGCGGCCGCCGTCGCCGCACCGGACCTTTTCGGCGCTCCTCAGCATGCCAAGCGGTCCGATGCCTTGCCTGCCGGCACGATTCAGATTGACTCGAACGAAAATCCTTACGGGCCTACGCCCAAAGCGATCGAAGCGATCACGCAATCCGAACACGTCGCGTCGCGTTATCCCGACCGTATGGAACAGCGAATCGCGGAGGCCCTGGCGCAATACCATAAGGTCGAGCCGGAAAACGTCGCCCTCGGCTGCGGTTCGACCGAAATTCTGCGCGCCTCGGACGCCGCTTTCCTCGCCCCCGGCAATCATGTGCTCACCGCCGAGCCGACATTCGAAGCCGTCCTCGCTTTCGCGAGAGTGCTTCACGCCAATACGAGAAAGGTGCCGCTCACGGCCGATCACCGCTTCGACTTGCCGCGCCTCGCCGCGGCGTGCACGCCGGAGACCGGCCTGGTTTACATCTGCAACCCCAATAATCCTACTGGCACCATCGTCACGCGCGACGAGCTCGCCGTTTTCTTTCAGAAAGTGCCCGCCTCAACCACAATCCTCTTGGATGAAGCCTATTTTCACTTCGTCGAGGACCCGAGTTACGCCTCCGCCATGGAGTGGTTCGGAAAAGTCCCCAACCTTGTCATGGCGCGCACGTTTTCCAAAGTGTACGGGATGGCTGGAATGCGTCTGGGTTACGCCGTGGGGCCGAAGGAAAAGATCGCCGCAATGCGCCCGCACTTGCTTTGGAGCAACGCCAACGCCGCCGTGCTCCCCGCCGCGCTCGCGAGCTTGAACGATGCGGACAACGTTTCGCATAACCGGGATTTGCTCAACGGCACGCGCCGCTGGCTCAGCCAGGAGCTCGCGAAGGACGGCCGTCGCGTGATTCCCTCGCAAGCGAACTTCGTGATGATAGACGTCGGCGGCGACGTTGGTCCGATCATTGAAACGTTCCGCGCCCGCGGAATCCTGGTGGGAAGAAAGTTTCCGTCTCTCGAAAACTGGCTGCGCGTTTCGATGGGGACCCGCCCGGAGATGGAAACGTTTCTCGCTGCGCTGCGCTCCATCGTTCCGGCGCAGACCGCCAGCGCCGCCTGAGAATCGCGTCAAAAAGAAGAAGCCCTTCGCCGCGGGACAAGAATTCCGCAAACGAAGGGCTTGTTGAATTCGAATAGAATTGCAGACGCGCCTCTTGGCCCGCCGCCAACCCTTTGGCGGGGCTCGCTTTCCTTGCCTGCTACCGCATCAACAAGCAGGAAAACGCGCCGTTAACCAGCCGCGCCGGAAACTCCCATGGACCGCCGCTGCTGGAAACATTCGCGGCAGTACACCGGCCGACCCTGAGTCGGTTTGAAGGGCACCGTGGTCTCTTTCCCACACTGCGAGCAAACCGTCTTCGTCTCGACTCGCTGCAAACCGCCGGAGCCGGAAGCCGGACTCGCTGCCCGATTGGCCTTGCAGGCCTTGCACCGCTTGGGCTCATTCTTGAAGCCCTTGTCGGCGAAGAACATCTGCTCGCCCGCGGTGAAGACGAACTCCGCACCGCATTCGGCGCACTTCAGAACCTTATCGTGGTATTCCATTCGCTGCTCCGAGGCCTTGCTGGGACAGACCAGGCAGCGAATCCTTCCAAGTCAGACGACGCCGGGATTTGCCGAGGACCCCTGAGGTTCCCGCGAATCCACTGCACCGAAGTTGGACCGAACTACCCAATAGGCTGGGTGGCTTAATCCTGTTCACGGCGTTGCTTCTTACGGAGGCGCTTGCGTGAGAGAGCGGCCTTGGCTCGCTTTTTCTCCCCGGGCTTCATGTAGTAGCTATGCCGCTTGATTTCCTTGATGATATCAGCGGATTGAACCTTCCTCTTGAAGCGCCGGAGCGCGTTTTCCAGGGATTCGCCCTCTTGAATAATGACTTCCGCCACGCGTAATTCACCCCCCGATGAGTATTGGTTGGAATCGCCTTGTCAGAAAGGGTCTGTCCGCACCGGTTCACACCCTTAACCGGCAATTGCCTGATTCTTCTATCGGAGCGGTAGCCCGAAGTCAAGTGCTAAATTGGGGAATTATATAGATGACTCCCTGCTCGTACCGAATCCTCCGAATCGTAGAAATCTTGGCGGTCTGCCTGCTAGGTTTCTTTATTGTACTTAGCCACCACCATCTTGAAGAAAGGCTCCTTGCCGCTTCTCCACGTTCCGAAACGATAACAAACCAAAGTTTCGTGCTCGGTTTTGGGGTCAAAAACGTCCTCATATTTGATAATTCCGCACAGCCACAAGAATTTTGTAACGTCGGTTTTGCCAATGATGGCATCGTAGTCTGCCTGATGAATGATTGCTTCTTTGCCCATCAGTTGCGCGATTTGCGGAACAGGTTCTTTTGGCGGCTGGATGGAAGAATTGAAAATATCTTTATCAATTTCATAGGCAATCGCAGGAGGCTCGTCAACAATTTCTGTTATGTAGAGTCCGAATTTCCAAGCGGTCATCTTCGCAATGGTCTTTCCATAATTTCTAAAATCAATGGATACATAGTTAGGCTGATTTTGCTGAACTTCGATTGGGACAAGATATTCCAATCCAACCTTTTCCACCAATATCCACGCCCGCTCGCTTTTTACAACGGCTTGAACACTAGCTTTGGCGGCCTTTGCTTGATAAACGGCGGTGATTGCCAACACAAGCGTAGCCAGCACGAGAATGCCGTTTACATATACGCCCCACCTAATCCATCTTTCATCGTCCTTCGCGGACAAATTGTTTTCGTGTTGGGATTGTGTTTGGTAGGGATGTCCGAATGGAAGCTGGATAAGTACCGCACTTTGCAAAGGATTATTTTGGCTATCGGTATTTTGATGATGGTATGTGGCGCGGGAAGCATCGTAGTTTACGGATGGTTGGACGTTTATCACACAGAGATAAAATAGAAGAATGAATAAAGATTTCATTGCGATTTCCGGTTGGGTTTCTTTTTCTTTCTCTTTTTCTTTTTAGGCCGATAGGCCAGCACTTTATCCGCTACAGCATTCACGATTTGCAGGGTATCTTTCACGCGGTTAAATCCTTGTACGTAATTCGGCGGCCCGCTACCGCATCCACAAAGCTATTGAGCCGTTCTAGAGTGTGTCGCTGTACTTTGCCGTCATTCAGCCGCCAGGTGAACCCATTGACGTATCGAGCGATGTGCTTCTTGCTGGCGTGGTGATAAACGCCATGCAATCCACGTCGCAGAACGGCGAATACGCTTTCAACGCTGTTCGTAGTTACGCCATTTTGAACGTATTTTTGCAGACTGTGATTGACCGTTTGGTGGTCGTAATCTTTGCCCAAAGCCTTGTATGCGAAGTATTCATCGGTGTGGAGCGTCGAGCCTTTTTCCACGTTTTCGCGAACGGCGTTTCCGAGTGCGATGGTACCTGTGCTGACTACGGGCATCGCTTTTGTACGCCCGCCGCGTTCCCGCATGGCAACAACGGGAGTCTTGCCAGGAACACCGCGATCTCCGTACATTCTCTTGATCATGTGCTTGTTGGCTTCTTTTCCGCCTAGATAGACTTCATCAACTTCGACGATGCCCCGAAGTAGGGGTAGGTCGTCGCCACAAGCTTCGCGGAGACGCTGCAAAACGAACCAAGCTGACTTTTGTGTTATTCCGATCTCCTTAGCCAATTGGAGTGACGAGATTCCTTTGCGAGCCGTCACTAGCAAGTACATCGCGTAAAGCCACTTGTGAAGCGGTACATGAGACCGCTCGAATATGGTGCCTGTCCGCACAGTGAAATCCAGCGAGCAAGCGTTGCATCGGTAGAAGCCGTCTTTGCGTGGAGTAATGCGCTCTTTGGCTTTGCACTTTGGGCAGGTTGCGCCGTCTTTCCAAAGCCGCGATTCAAGATATTTTCTGGCCGTCTCTACATCGGGAAAGAGGTTAAACAATTGAAAGGTACTAATAGTGGATCGGCTCATAGTCAGTCTCCGCGAGAGTATGTTTCCGTAGATGCGCTCATTGATTTTCTTCGGTACTTGGTAGATTACTACTCACCTGAAAAATATGAGCAACGAGTTCAAGCAGATTTTGAACGATTACTTTGTGCTCAGAGGAAGCAAAATTCGGCAAACCCGGAGTCTGAACAATCTGCATCCACCCCTTGAAGGTCAATGCTAAGGACGGGTCGTTCGCTTCTCCGAATCGCAAAGCCTTGTCGTATACTCGCAATCGGCTTTCAAGGCTATCGAGACAAGCCGCAAGGTCATGTAGCAGGCTTTCGAATTGCTGGCGTTTTGTAGGGTCTAAACTCATCTTGCATCCCTCACTGGCCAAATTGTGCCAGAAAGGGGCGAGGGAGTCAAGTATATAATTCCCCTAAATTGGCAATGAACTTGCCAGCTTCAGCCACTACTATCGGCCTCGTTTCTTCACTCCGCGCTGCTCTCGGGAACCTGGAGAGGCGCGCATAAATCTGTAGCGCGGCAGGGCTTGCTGGTAGAATGCCAATTCTCGGCACTTGCTGGGTCCATTCTCAGGAAGCACCATGCAGACGATGAAGAGCGTCATCGCCGTCCTGTTGGCCGGGGGCCAGGGCGAGCGGCTATGGCCACTCACTCGGGATCGCGCCAAGCCCGCCGTGCCCTTCGGCGGGATCTACCGTATTATCGACATGACGCTGTCCAATTGCCTGAACAGCGAGCTCCGGCGCGTCTTTGTCCTCACACAATATAAGGCGCTCAGCCTGAACCGGCACATCCGCCGCGGCTGGTCCTCCCTGATGGGTATCGGCGATTTCATCGAGATCCTCCCGCCGCAGATGCGCGTCTCCTCGCACTGGTACCAAGGCACCGCCGACGCCGTCTATCAAAACATCTACTCGATCGGCAGCGAGCAATCGAATTACGTCTTCATCCTCTCCGGCGACCATATCTATAAGATGGACTACCAGAAGATGCTGGAGCAGCACATCGGCTCCGGGGCCGACGTCACCGTTGCCACCATCGAGATGACGCCTGTAGAGGCTAGCCGCCGCTTCGGCGTGCTCGAAACCGACAAGGACTGGCGGATCGTCGGCTTCCAAGAGAAACCGGAGAAGCCGAAGCCTTCGCATCACGACCCTTCGAGAATCAACGCTTCGATGGGCGTCTATCTATTTAACACGCAGTTGCTGGTGCCCATTTTGATCGCCGACGCCGAGGACCCGAAGTCCTCGCACGATTTCGGCCACGACATCCTCCCCCGAATTGCGGAGAAGTACCGCGCCTACGCCTACAACTTCCGCGACGAAAATATGAAGCAGACTTCCTACTGGCGCGATGTGGGAACCGTCGGCGCCTATTACGAAGCGAACATGGACCTAGTGACCGTTTCACCGGTCTTCAACCTCTACGACAAGAGCTGGCCACTGGCCACCTGGCAGCACCAATATCCGCCGGCGAAGTTCGTTTTCGCCGATCCCGACCGCATGGGTGTGGCGCTCGATTCCATCGTCGCGGGGGGCTCGATCGTTTCCGGCGGCCGGGTACGCCGGTCCGTCCTCGGCTACGACGTCCGCGTGAACAGTTATTGCGAAGTCGAAGACTCCATCATTTTCAATCACGTGAGCATCGGCCGCCATTCGCGAGTTCGCCGAGCGATCATTGACCGCCATGTGGAGTTGCCCGAGGGGACGGTAATCGGATTCGACCGCGAGGCTGACCGCTCCCGGTATCACGTCACCGAAGATGGAATCGTGGTGGTCGTCCGCAATGAATCCATGATTGAAGAACCCGAATGACCCGGCTTGCAGCGTGGCCACTGCGTTCTCCGCGAACTGTGCGCTCCGCATGATTCGTTCTTTTCCGAAGAATTCACTTGTTTACCTTTTTTCTGTATATTTTCGGGTCGCGATGAAAGGAGAGTATTGAATGGCCAAGCGTTCCGCGAGGGCAAAGGCGAAGAAATCCAGCGGCGCCAAATTGAAAGTTTCCGCGACTCGGATCATGCGCGTGCACGCGCGTGAAATTCTGGATTCGCGCGGCAATCCGACGGTCGAGGCTGATGTCGTGCTCGCCGGAGGCGCGATGGGCCGCGCGGCCGTACCTTCCGGAGCCTCCACCGGAGAGCACGAAGCGCTCGAGCTGCGCGACGGCGACAAGTCGCGTTATCAGGGCAAGGGCGTGCTGAAGGCGGTCGCAAATGCCAATACGGCCATCGCAAAGGCCGTCGCGGGGATGGACGCTGCAGATCAGAGAGCCCTCGACCGCCGCATGCTCGAACTGGACGGAACTCCCAACAAGGCAAAGCTCGGCGCCAATGCGATTCTTGCCGTCTCGATGGCGGCGGCGCGCGCAGCCGCGGCACAACTCGGCGAGCCGCTCTACAAATATCTTGCCCGCTACTCGGGCGACCGTTCCGCGTGCATGTTGCCCGTCCCGATGATGAACATTCTGAACGGCGGTGCGCACGCCGATAATTCCGTTGACTTGCAGGAGTTCATGGCCATGCCGGTCGGCGCTTCCAGCTTTCACGAAGCGCTGCGCTGGGGCGTCGAAGTGTTTCACAGCCTGAAGGCGGTGCTGACCAAGCACGGTTATTCCACCGCCGTCGGCGATGAAGGGGGCTTCGCGCCGAATTTGAAATCGAACGAAGAAGCGATCGAGCGCATCCTCGAAGCCATCACGGCAGCCGGCTACAAGCCCGGCGAGCAAATCGCCATTGCGCTCGACCCAGCATCGAGCGAATTCTTCGACCGCGCCAGCGGCAAATATATTTTCAAGAAATCCGACCAGTCGGTGCGCTCCTCGGAACAGATGGTCGAATTCCTGGATAGCTGGGTGCGGCAATTCCCCATCGTCTCCATCGAAGACGGTCTCGCCGAGGACGATTGGGCCGGCTGGAAATTATTGACCAAACAGCTCGGCCGAAAAGTGCAACTTGTCGGCGATGATATTTTTGTGACGAATCCCAGGATCTTTTCCCGCGGAATCTCGGAGAGAATCGGAAACGCCATCCTCATCAAGCTGAATCAGATCGGCAGCGTGACGGAAACCATCGAAGCGATCGAAATGGCACGCAAAGCGGGCTATGCTTCCATCGTCTCGCACCGCTCCGGCGAAACCGAAGACACGTTCATCGCCGATTTCGTCGTCGCCATGGGCACGGGCCAGATCAAGACAGGCTCCGGCTCGCGCACCGACCGCGTCGCCAAGTACAACCAACTGCTGCGCATCGAAGAGCAGCTTGGCTCCGCCGCGCGCTTCCCCGGCCGCAAAGCCCTCGCCTCGCATGCATAAGTTTTCGGTAACAGCCGGCTTCAGCCGGAGACGAAGATCGAAGGTCACGGACGCATCCACATCCCTTTCACTCGGCGCGGAATTCCGTGTAAGCTCACGTTCCATGAAAGTCATGAGACTGGCCTCAATTGTTCTCACTGTTTGCGCGGCGTTGGCAACGGCTGCGCGGGCGCAGGATCAGGGCGCGCAGAAAATTGATGCGAGCGCGCTCTTCCAGCCGGGCATGAGCACGATGCAGGCGGCGCGCGAGGCGTGTGACAAGAAACGGGGGCTCGAAGTATCGGCGTGCTTCGTCGATCAGATGCAAGCTGCGGGGGCGACGCCGCAGGCGGTGGCCTTCATGCACGCGATCCACAACAACGGGTTTCTGCGCGACTTCAAGGATACCGGCCGAGTGGACATCGCGTTCGTTTACTATCCCTACCGCGCCAACGAGAATCAGGGCTGTCTGCTCGTCAACGGCACGCCGAACATCATCGACGTGGACGACTACGAACTTCTTCCCAAAGACGATCTCGCGAAGAACCCGCGCTACGCCGCGCTGCTAGCGAAGAATCCGGAACTCGGCGTTTTTCCCGGCGATCGCGCGGGGATGAAATTCATCGCGGCGCGAAAGCTGGCCGACGGCGGGCAGCAATTCGTCGTCCCCTACTACCTGAGCAAGTGCCATGCCTGCGCGCGAGCGGGCACGCTGCGGCTCGCATTCGAATTCGACAGCGCGGGCAAATTCCTCGGCGTAAAAATCGCCAGCGTCAAGCCCCTGCCTCCGCCAACGAGGTAAGCGGCCGTTCCACTCCTTTCCATTTCGACTCTTGGACTCGGCCTTTCCTCCGTGTATTCTGACGCGCGATGCCGAAACGACCGAAACCAATTGTGCTGACCGTGCTCGACGGCTGGGGCTATTCCCCGGAAACGAAGGGCAACGCCATTTTCCTTGCGCGCAAGCCGAACTACGACGCACTGCTCAAGAAATTTCCGAATACGCTGATTCACACCTCCGGGCCCTACGTCGGCTTGCCCGACGGGCAAATGGGCAACAGCGAAGTGGGACACATGAACATCGGCGCTGGGCGGATCATCGTCATGGACATCACGCGGATCGATCAGCTCATTTCGAGCGGAGAATTTTTTCGCCAGCCGCTGCTGCTCGAAGCGATGAAGCGCGGGCGCGAGCGCCAACTGCACCTGCTAGGCCTGGTGAGCGACGGCGGCGTCCATTCTCACATCCAACATCTGTTCGCGCTGCTGCGGATGGCGCGTGAAAATAAGGTAGAGCGCGTCTTCGTCCACTGCTTCACGGACGGCCGGGACACGCCGCCCGACAGCGGCATCGATTATCTGCGCCAGCTCGAACAGAAAATGCGGGAGTACGGCGCCGGACAAATCGCCACGGTCATCGGCCGCTACTACGCGATGGACCGCGACAATCGCTGGGAGCGAATCGAAAAATCGTATCGCATGATGGTCCACGGGGACTCGAACGAAAAATCCGCCGACCCCATCGCCGCCCTGCGCGCGAGCTACGAAAAAGGCGTCACCGACGAGTTCGTGGTGCCGGTGACGATCACCACCGCCGCATTACCCGGCAAGCCTGCGGCACCGCGCGGTCTGATTCGCGACGAAGACGCCGTCATTTTTTTCAATTTTCGCGCCGACCGCGCTCGCCAAACGACGCGTGCGCTCGCCGAGCCGAATTTCAGCCAGTTCGCCGACCCAGCCAGGCCGAAGAATCTCTGCTTCGTGGCCATGACGCAGTACGAAAAAACCTGGCCATGGCTGCGGTACGTTCTCGGCCACGAAAAAATCGAGCAGATCCTCGCCCAAGTGTTCGGCGAGATGAATTTCAAGAACCTACGCGTCGCGGAGACGGAAAAATACGCGCACGTCACGTATTTCTTCAACGGCGGCATCGAGAAACCGTTTCCCGGAGAGGAGCGGCTGCTGGTGCCGTCGCCCAAGGTGGCGACCTACGATTTGAAACCGGAAATGTCCGCCGGGGGAATCGCCGACGCCGTGGTGGATGCGATCGAGAAGGGCGATTTCGACGCCATCGTGATGAACTTCGCGAATGCCGACATGGTGGGCCACTCCGGCAAACTCGAAGCGGCGATCAAGGCAGTGGAGGCGGTGGACGAATGCCTCGGCCGCATTTATCAGGCGCTGTGGTCGAGGGGCGGCGCGTGGATTATCACCGCCGACCACGGCAATGCCGAAACGATGATCGATCCAGTCACCGGCGGGCCGCACACGTATCACACGAC
>JBGQEW010000022.1:0-24049 GCA_041496565.1 Terriglobia bacterium
AAGGCGGTGCTGCGGAACTTGATCCACTCCGCGCACGCGATCCAGGAGCAGGCGCTCGACGCAGATGACGACGCCGACGTCATTCTCGACCGCGCCGAATCGCTGATCTTCCAGCTCGCGGAAGAGCGCGTCCGCGCGGGACTGATTGGCGTAAAAGAGCTCGTCGGCGAAGGCTTCGAGCGTCTCCAGAGAATCATGACCGAGGGCCGGCGCATCACCGGTCTGGCGACCCACTATTCGCGGCTCGACAATGAAACGGCAGGCCTGCAGCCTTCCGAGCTGATCATTCTGGCCTCGCGGCCTTCGATGGGAAAGACCGCACTCGCGCTGAACATCGCGGAAAATGTGGTTCTGCGCGAAAATCTCCCCGTCGCAGTCTTCAGCCTCGAAATGTCGAAAGAATCGTTGCTCCTGCGCCTGCTGGCCTCCGAAGCCCGCTTGGACGCGCACAAGTTCCGCACCGGCCGCATCAACCAGGACGACTGGCGCAAGATCACGGAATCACTCAATCGATTGGGACAGGCGCCGCTGTGGATCGATGACAGTGCCTCGGCGACGGTGATGGAGATCGGCGCGAAGGCGCGGCGGCTGAAGCGCGACAAAGGCTTGTCGCTGGTCGTTGTGGATTATTTACAGTTGATCGCCGCGCGCGGGCGCTTTGGCAACCGCAACGAAGAAGTTTCGAGCATTTCGCGCGCGCTAAAAGCACTCGCCAAAGAGTTGAAGGTGCCGGTGCTCGTCCTCAGCCAGTTGACGCGCGCGCCGGAGCGAGAAGATCGCAAGCCTCAACTGGCCGACCTGCGCGAATCGGGCGCGATCGAGCAGGACGCCGACGTCGTGCTTTTCATTCACCGTCCGAATTTCTACAAGAGCGACATGGCCGACGAGGATCGCGCCAAGACCGAACTGATCATCGCCAAGCAGCGCAACGGCCCGACGGGCATGGTCAATTTCGTCTTCTTAAACCGGCACACCCGGTTCGAAGAGGGTGCGCCGGAAACATTTGAGCCGCCGGAAGAAGCGTTTTAGCGCGACCGCATTCCCAGCACCCGCATGGCCTGACTGCCGTCAGACCCTACAAGAGATTCCGTAAACTGAACAATTACCCAGCCGATCGCTCCAGCTGTCTGCGGCCGACTACGGCCGTGTCATCCTGGCCGCACCATTCCGCGTAATCCTGCCAGCAGTTCGCGGCAGGTTGCTCCGCGAGAATCCGTAATGGCTGTCGCTTCAACACTTTCGGCGCATCGAACGAACAGAAGCGGCATCCAATTGCTCTGACAAACCTGGGCCAGCGATTGCATTGAGCAAGTACGATTCAATTGCGGTGTTTACTAAAGCGCGGGCCACGAGGCGTGATTGGTTTTGCTGGAACCGGGACTTAGACTAGTCTGGAAGACGATCGCCGATGACAGGTGAAATCAAATTCGAAGGCCGGCCGGTGTGGGCGGAAATATCGCTCGACGCCATTCGGCACAACCTGCGCCTCATTCAGCGGCAAATTGGCCGCAAGCGGAAGGTTCTGAGCGTGGTCAAGGCCAATGCCTATGGCTTGGGTGCAGTGGAAGTAACCAAGGCGCTGGCAAAGGCAGGGAGCGACTGGTTCGGCGTCACCTGCACGAGCGAGGGCGCCGAGCTACGCGACGCGGGAATCCGCCAACCGATTCTGGTGCTGACCGGATTTTGGCCGGGAGAAGAGCGCCGCCTTCTGCGGCACGGGCTGACCCCAACGATTACGCGGCTGGAGCAGCTCCGCGAACTCGAACTTGCCGCGCGAAGCCTTCGAGCGCCCAAGGGCCGTAGCCGTGGATCGGGTCGCAGCAGGAACGGCAAAGTTCAGTTTCATTTGAAAGTGGACTCGGGCATGAATCGCCTGGGGATCTCATCCAACGAGATCGAAGAGTTTGCGCGCCTGCTTGCGGATTGTCCTCATCTCAAGCTCGGGGGAACGTACACGCACTTCGCCTCGTCGGAAACATTTCTCAGCCATCAAACCGAGCAGCAGGAACTTGCCTTCGCCGACGCGTTGGCGCGACTGCGCTCCGCGGGGATTTCGCCGGGAATCGTACACCTGGCAAACAGCGGCGCGATCTGCGCGCGACCGAGCACCTGGGCCGACATGGTGCGCGCCGGCGCCATTCTCTATGGTTATCAACAATCGTTCGAGCCGGAAGAGCGTCGCGCGGAGGTGATGGCGAAAATGCCGCTGCGTCCGTGCCTCAGCCTGCGCGCGCGCATCATCTCGCTGAAGGACATTGCGGCAGGACAGGGCGTCGGCTACGGCGCGCGATTCATTACCGAGCGGCCGTCGCGCATTGCCGTGATCGCCGCGGGCTACGCGGACGGCTTGGTGCGCTCACGGACGAACCGCGGCTGCGTGCTGGTCCGGGGGAGGCCCGTGCCGCTGGTGGGCACCATTTCGATGGATCTGAGCATGGTGGATGTCACGGATGTGGCTGAGGCGCAGCTGGGCGACGCGGTGACGATCTACGGCTTCGACGGCAACGCGAGCATTCACGTCTCCGCAGTAGCGCGCGAGCTCGGCACGGTGACCTCCGATCTTCTCTGCGCCTTGGGAAGGCGCGTTCCGCGATTTTACATTGGTTGATGCCCGGCCAAGCGATTGGCAAAGCATTTCCGATTGCACTCCCACCGGCCGATTCCAGTGCTATACTTTCAGCAGGAATTCATAACCCGGCCCTTCTTTTTATACCGGCGGTCTGCCATTTCGAATTCATAAAGCCGGAGGATGAGTCTTGGAAGCGGAAGTCGTATTAACTCTCATATTTTTCATAAGGAGTCATCCCCATGGATCGCATTCCTATCCAGCCGGCCCGTAACGGACCACCACTCCCAATCGAATCGCCGCAGAAGAAACCAGTTGCGCTGTCACGTGCGACCGAGGACCGCGTCGGCAGTTTGTGGGATTTGCTGATTGTGCGCGGCGTCTTCGCTCTGGTCTGCGTCGCAGCGGGCTATCATTTTCATCCTTTCGGGCTGACAGCGGGCGTCGCCTCGCTGACTGGCTTCCTCTTCGCGCTTGCGGTGATTCTGTTCGAACTGCGCCTGCGGCGCGCAAGCCTTCGCCGGCTGATCGGTGCGGCATTTGGATCGATTCTCGGCATCTTCGGCGCGTATCTGACGTCGTTGGTGCTGTCCCACACGTCCATTCCGGAGGGGGAAAGGTCGTTCCTCGGCCTCGCTGTTTTTCTAGTGATGGCGTATATCGGGCTGATCCTGGGCGCCAACAAGGGAGACATGCTCAACTTGCAGGCGCTGGGGGGACTGTTTGGGAGCGAGCGGAGCTCGAAGCGGGTGTTCAAGGTCCTCGATACGAGCGTGATCATTGACGGGCGCGTGGCCGATATCGCCGAAGCAAATTTTGTGGACGGCACGCTGGTGATCCCGCAGTTTGTGCTACGCGAGCTGCAGATGGTGGCCGATTCGGCGGATCCGCTGAAGCGCCAGCGCGGCCGCCGCGGCCTGGAAGTGCTGCAGCGAATCCAGAAGATGGCACACCTCGACGTCCAAATCGCCGAAGACGAGTTCCAGAATATCGCCGACGTCGACATGAAGCTGATCGAGATGGCCAAGCGCTACGGCGCGAAAATCATCACCAATGACTTCAACCTGAACAAGGTCGCGACGCTGCAGGGCATAGACATCTTGAACGTGAATCAGCTCGCGAACGCTTTGAAGCCAGTGGTGCTGCCCGGAGAGCCGATGCGCGTCTTCATCCTGCGTGAAGGCAAGGAATACAACCAGGGCGTGGCGTATCTGGACGACGGCACGATGGTGGTCGTGGACGGCGCGCGGAAGATGATCAACAAGACGATCGATATCGCCGTGACGTCCGTACACCAGACGACGGCGGGCAAGATGATCTTCGGCCGCTACGACGACCGCAGCGACCAGGGCTCGCGCCCGCAAGCGACCCCAGCTCCGGAAAGCATGGCGCCGCGCCCAGCACCCGGGAACGAAACAAGCCCTGCTGAAACCGCACATGGCGAGCGCCAGCCGCGACCGCATTCTACCGATCCCAACCGCTCCTGAAAGAAGGCCCCATAGCGCCCTCCTGCGCAGGGCGTACGTGCGTGCGCTGCCGACGCTGAGTTTCGCTCGCCAGCCGAGGTACTCTTGCGCTAGACTTTTATCCCCTCGATGAGCCGCATCGTCGCCATACTGCCCGCTGCCGGCCTCGGCACCCGCATGGGAGCCGAGATGCCCAAGCAGTTTCTCGAGCTGGACGGCATGCCGCTGGTGATCTTCACGCTGCGGCGGCTGGCGGCGTGCGCCACCATCACGGATTTTTTCATCGCCACGCGCGAGGAGGAAGTGGCTTCGCTCGACGCCCGCGTGGCACAGGAAAAGATAGGGCGGCCGGTGCGCGTCGTGCGCGGAGGCGATACCCGCCAGGAATCGGTGGCCAACGCACTGGCCGAGGCGCCGCCCGATACCGAGATCGTTCTGGTGCACGATGCGGTGCGCCCCTTCCCGACGCGCGAACAGATTGAGCGCGTCATTGCGGAAGCGCGAGCGCGCGGGGCAGCTATCCTCGGCATCCCGGCGATCGATACGGTGAAGGAAGTGAAGCGCGCGAGCCTGCCCGAAGACGTCGCGCGAATCACGGCGACGATTCCGCGCGAGCGCATCGTGCTGGCGCAGACGCCGCAGGCATTCTTGTTTGCGCTGTTGCAAGAGGCGTTCGCCCGCGCCAAGCAGGAGGACTTCATCGCCTCCGACGAAGCGGCGCTGGTCGAGCGCCTGGGCCGCGACGTGTACGTGGTGCTCGGTTCCGAGCGCAACCTGAAGATTACGCGGCCGGCCGACATGGATCTCGCACGGTTTTACCTCGAGCAGGAGCGCAAGGGCCGATGATACGTTCGGGGATTGGGTACGATTTGCACCGGCTGACCGAGGGGCGAAAACTGATTCTCGGCGGCATCGAGGTGCCGTTCGAGAAAGGGCCGGCGGGACATTCGGATGGCGACGCGCTCGCCCACGCCATCTGCGATGCGCTGCTCGGCGCCGCGGGCCTCGGTGACATCGGGACGCATTTCCCGGATACCGACCCGAAATGGAAAGGCGCGTCGAGCCTGATGTTTCTCGAACACACCCGGAAGCTGCTTGCCACGAAGGGCCTGCACATCCAGCACATTGACGCGATCGTGATAACGGAGCGGCCGAAGCTGGGCCCACACTTCCCGAGGATGCGTGAGGCACTTGCGAAATCGCTCGGCATCGAAGCCACACAAATCAACTTGAAAGCGAAGACAAATGAAGGCGTGGGCGAAATCGGCCGCGGCGAAGCCATCGCCGCGCAGGCCATCGCCACACTCGAAGGTTAGCAGGATTCTGAAGGAGTGTTCTTGCTGTCGTCCCAAGGTGTCCGAAGGCTCCTGAAAAACCTCACCGCAGACACACCGGGCGTCCTTGTCCCAGTCAAAGGCGACTGGGAGTCACAATGACAACACTACCCACTATTGAGTCGAAGATGGCGAGTCCCAGATGAACTGGCTGACGGGAATTCATGCGGTGGAAGAGGCGCTGCGAGCGGGGCGGCCGCTCGAACGGATCGTGGTCGCTCGCGGGCGGCACGGTGAGCGAATCGCGGAAATTATGCAACTTGCGCGCACTCGTGGCGTACCGGTGCGAATCGAAGACCGGCAGCAGGTCGATCGCTTATCCAGCACTCGCGAGCATCAGGGAGTGATCGCGCTCGCTGCGGCGAAGTCGGCGCTCAGCTTCGAAGAAATCCTGGCATCGAAGTCACGAAGCGGACTGCTGGTGCTGCTCGACGGCGTGGAAGATCCGCACAATTTGGGCGCGATCGTGCGCACGGCGCTGGCGGCGGGCGCGGACGGCGTCGTGATTCCGGAGCGCCGCGCCGCCGGGCTGACGGAGACAGTCTCGCGCGCATCCGCCGGCGCGCTCGAGCATCTTCCGGTGGCGCGCGTGAAGAATCTCGTGCGGGCGATGGAACAGGCGAAAGAAGCGGGCTACTGGCTGATCGGTCTCGACGAGCACGCGGAGAAAAACTACACCGACGCCGATTTCAAAGGCTCAGTCGGGATCGTCCTGGGTAGCGAAGGCCAGGGCCTGCACGAGCTGACTCGAAAACGCTGCGATTTTCTGGTCTCGATTCCCGCCACTGGCCCGGTGCGGTCGCTGAATGTGTCTGTCGCTGCGGGAGTCGTGCTCTTCGAAGCGGTTCGTCAGCGAAGAGCAGTGAAACCACCGATGAGTGGATTGGCGTAGTGGCCTGGGGTGGCCGGAAATTCGATCATCGTCGGGATGCGCTTCCTGCAGGTTTCTACTGATCGTATTGGAGCAAGGAAAAGACATCGACGCCAGGAAGCTTGGCGCGGCCGTGGAGGAAATTCAGCTCGACGGCAAAGGCGGCGCCGACAACATCGCCGCCGAGCTGCCGAATCAGTTTGATGGTCGCAGCGGCGGTGCCCCCGGTGGCGAGCAAGTCGTCACAGACGATGACGCGCTGGCCGGGTTTAATGGCGTCCTCGTGGATTTCGAGCGAGTCCGTGCCGTATTCGAGCTCATAAGTGATGCGCGCCGTTTTCCAGGGGAGTTTGTTCGGCTTGCGTACGGGGACAAAACCCGCGCCGAGGGCATAGGCCAGAGCGGGCGCGAAGATAAATCCGCGGGCCTCGATGCCGACGACCACGTCAACCGGTTTGCCCGTGTAAGGTGCGCAGAGCTTCTGGATCAGGCCGTGGAAGCCGCTCTTATCCTGGAGCAGCGTGGTCAGGTCATAGAAGAGGATGCCCGGCTTGGGATAATCGGGAATTTCACGGATGAGTGACTTCAGGTCCTGCGTCTTCGCTTCTTGCATTCGCGTTTTCCCCTTCTCACCAGCCGCCGCTTTCGATTTCAAACTGGTCCAAATAGCTCTCCAGCACAGGCGCTTCTTCTTCGGCGACCTCGGAAATCGAGGCCAAGTGCGGGCCACGCTTGAGCTCCGCGCGCATCGAGTCGAGCTGCGGCGGTTGGCCGATGGCATAAACTTCCACGCGGCCGTCCGGCAAATTTCTTACGTAGCCGGTGACGCCCAGCCGTCGCGCCGAGCGCTGGGCAAAAAATCGGAAGCCTACGCCCTGCACCATTCCGGAAACATAGAAGCGTCTGGCGTGGGTCGTTTCTTGCACAGCCGGAGCGGAACACCGTCCGCAAACGCGCGATTCTACCAGAGGAGTGCTGCAATCGGTGTGCGGAATCGAAGTCGAGAGTTGTCCGAAATTGCAGGGTGGCAGTAGCACAGGGCGAACAACCGTGGCAGAATTCACGCTTCATGTCGCGCCGAAGCTCTCACTGGACGGCGAAAGGGTCGAAGGGAGTCCTCCTGCTTGCGACGGCGCTGGCGCTGGTGACGGCAGCGGGCGTTGAATCTGTCTTTCACTCCAGCACCTCGGCCGCGCAAATCGCTGCGCCGGAACGGAGCGCGCGCGGAGTTGCAATTGTCAGCCACGGCGGATATCCCGAGCTGTACGTGGACGGAAAGCCCTTCTTCATTCACTCGGCCGCTTTTCACTATTACCGAGTTCCGCGGGACCAATGGGAGCGGGCGCTCGGCCGCTATCGTGAACTCGGCATCAACACGATTGATCTTTACATCCCCTGGAACTGGCACGAACCCCGCGAAGGCGAATTCGATTTCGACGGCCACACGAACCCGCGGCGCGACCTGCGCGAGCTGCTGCGGCTGCTTACGGAGAAGGGCTTCAAGCTGAACGCTCGACCCGGCCCTCAAATTCTGAACGAGTGGCGCCACGGCGGCTATCCGGGCTGGCTGCTTGAGCGGCCGGAATATCACATGGAGCTCGTGGACCGGCTCGATGGCCGCTATCCTCCTTTTTCTTACCTGAACGCGCACCATACCGAAGCGATGGCGAAGGATCTCCTCGAGAACGCGACGCATATGAAGTACACGCGGAAGTGGCTTGAAGCCGTGGCGCACGAACTTGCCCCCTACAGCTCAAACCGGACGGTGCGCGTGAAACCCGATTCCGAAGGCGCACGGGAAACGAAGGAAGTGAGCGGGCCGCTGCTCTTCGTCCAGCTCGAGGACGATATGGCCATCGAGCGAACGAATTATGCCGGACCGATATTCTGGCGCTACATGCAGGCGTTGCGCCAGATGCTCGAGGACGGCGGGCTTGACGTGCAGGCGTACATCAATCCGACGGACATGCGCGTTTCCGCCGCGGGCTTCGGCCTCGAGCGTCCCATCGGCGCGATGGGCCAGTGGTATATGTCGCCTCGCGGGAAGGGCGAGACCGATGAGCGCCTTCTGAACGCGGATGATGCCGCCACGATCGAATTCTTTGTCGAAGAGCTGAAAACGCAGCCTGCCTTCGTGCCGATCCTGATCGAGTTTCAGGCGGGGTGGTATTGCTTGGGCAACGACGACCGGCCGGTGAGCAGCCCGCCGTCGAACACGTTGCTGAGCTCGCGGCTGGCCTTCGCCCACGGTCTGCACGGGATCAACTATTTTCCGCTGCAAGACACCGTCACGCCCGCGGGCTACTCGGTTCCCTGGGCCAATCGATTCTACCGGTGGGAAGCGGCGCTCGATCCGAACGGGAACCCGCAGCCGCGTGCAATCGCGGTGCGGCGCAATGCGCAGATGCTCACAAAATGGGGGGAATGGCTGGCCGCATCGCACAAGCGCGCGGATTTCGGAATCGTTTATCCGGTTGGCGCATACCCGCAAGAGCAGCTCACGGGGCCCGACGTGCTCCAGGTCTCGCGAATGGTTCAGGGCCTGGAATCCACGGGGCAAATGGTCAACCTGTCGAGCGAGTTCCTAGATCCGGAATACCAACCGGTCGAACAATTCCTGCGGCACGCCGCGGTCTTGCTCCCCGTAGCCGACCCCACGCAACCGAAATTTCAGCTCTCGGAAAAAGCGCAGCAGACCTTGGTGGAATACGTCCGGCGGGGCGGCACGCTGGTGAATTTTCCGGCACGGCCCGCGGGCACGATCATCGGGCAGCTCTGGAGCGCTTCTCCTTCTTCGACTCCATCGCCGGGTACGACGCTGGCGAGTTTCTGGCGATTTGGAGAGGGGCGCGTGATCGAACCGGCCAAAGGGTTTGGCCCGCCTCCATCCTCGACGAAGGAGGCCGAAGAAGAAACTCCGGATGAAGAACCGGGGTGGGCCCAGCAACTACTGGAAGTGGTGCGGGCCGCAGGAGTCTCTCCGGCGGTGAAGCTCGCGCCGAACCAGGAGAAATCCCACGATCTGATCGTGACGGAGCTGGTGAGCAACGAGGGCACCGGCCTGCTGGGCGAGCGGACGGGCGGGCAAGGATTGCTCAGCGTCACGAATATCGGGAGCGAGGAAGCGGCCGAGCAGCCGGTGGAAATTCTGTCACCGCGCACCTCCGCCCCCGGAGCGGTTGGAAAATACATCTCCATCAAGCTGACAGTGCCGTCGCGGGAGTCGCTGCTGCTGCCCATTGAACAGCCGCTTTGTTCCGCGGAACCCGCTGCAACGGAGTGCGACGACGCCATTGTCGCCGCCGGTGCAGAGCTGCTGCATGCCGAGCGCGAAGGCAAGACGCTCGAGCTGACATTTTATGCGCCCGCCCGCTCGGAAGTCCGGCTGCATCTGGAGAGCCAGCCATCTCACGTCCTGCTCGCCGACGAATTGGCGGCGGAAGCCCACTGGGATACCGGGACGCATGAGTTGACCATTGAATTGCCGCGTGGAGCCGCGCCCGAATACCGACGGTCGCTCAATGTCTCGCTGCACTACGCGCCGCACGTGCCCGAAAAGCCTCGCGATCAAAATCATGGCCGCGCCGGATTCGATTTCTCGGTGACGGACGCGGTGCGGCTGCCGCTCGGCGATGGCGCTTCGCTCGCCAGCGATCCGCCGCTAGTCGCCATCGCAGTCGAGACCGGAGGCGAGTTGCGCGTAGAGGCCACCCGCTTCAACGAGGAGAATTCCCACGACGTCAGCGTCAAACTGCAAGGACCGTTGCGCGGATCCACGGGCATCCGCCTGTTTGGCAAAGGAACCGCTCCCGGCCGTCTGAAAATCAAGACCCCGGCCGGATTCCAAAGCTTGAATGGGATCGAGCCTTCACCGGATGGATTCATCCACGCCACGCTCGAGGTGAATTCGGGCGACGACCACCGAAGCCTGCCAATTCTGTTTTTGCCGGTGAAAGAAGGGGCCGTCAACCATTACCAATTCGACTTTGACCGCGACGGGGCGAACGAATGGGTGCTCGAAAACACCCATCTGCGCTTGATCGTTTCGCCCGAGTCAGGGGGGCAAGCCCTGGGGCTGGTGGACAAGGAAGCGAGGCTGGATTTGCTGACAAGCATCGGCGGGCTGAGCGACCATTTTCTGTACGCGGAGAATCCTCCAGGTGTGTCCCCGGAGCGCGCCCGCGGGCGCTACGGCATGTTCAACCGGCCCTATCACGCCGAATGGGTGGACGAGCAGGCCAATCCGGCGTTGCGGATGCGTTACGAAGCTCCGGACATTGTTCCGAGCGGCGCGACAATCGAGAAGACGGCGCGGCTCGAAGGAAACGACACGGTCCGCGTGGATTATCGCGTGCAATTGCACTCCGCTCCGGGAGGAGCGGATGCCGCGGCAAAGCTCGAAGAGCATCCGCAGGCGTTCATCGCCGTGAATTCGGTGCCGGTGGTGTTCCGCAAGGATCGCTCGACTCAATTCTGCTGGACGCTTTCCGGTTCGGATGCGCAAGTCGCCGAGGGAATGCATTGCGAAAGCTTTTCGCCCGGTCATGCTCGGCTGGAGCTCCCGGAGGGCGTGAGCCGCATTGAAGTCCGGACGTGGGGCCGGCCGGGGCTGGCGCTGGAATGGGATTGCGCGAAATCGTGCGGACGCATGACCGTCGAGATGAAGAACTTTTCAGCGCTGCTGGAGCTGCAATTTCCTGCGCTCCTGCCCGGCGGCGTCGTGGGAGAATACTCGGTGCGCTACCGCATTTTGAGCAGCGAGCGATCGGGGGCGGAATAAATTCCTGCCACCTCAAATCTTAAATTTTCTCTATGCGATTTGTTTAGCGGATTTTCCGGCAGCGAGATAGGCCTCTTTTTCGCGAATGAGGAACCAGATCATAACAGTTGGTAATACGGCGCTGCACAACAAGGGAAACCACCATGGGGGCGTGAGCCCTGCGTTCGGGAGTGTCCGCATCGCCTTCGGCAAAGCTTCAAGCGAGGCCCTCATGCGTTCCGGAAAGCCGGGGAGAAGGCAAGAGACTGCGGAATTCACAAACCCGAAGAGAAGGTAGTAGACGGCTAGAATGCGCTCGCGCGGTCGTAGTTTCAAAAGACCGAATCCCAGATAGATTTGGACCGCTCCCATCAATACATAGAGAATGCTTGCCGCCCACCCTCTGAGAAGGAACCCGAAGAGTAACGTCGGAAAATGGATCAACGCCATGATTGGGGACATGACGCCACCGATCAAGAGAATCCAGGCAATTATGCTGATGCTGAGAGGTGGTTGCGGTCCGGAAGGAGTTGTTCCACCGCTCAAGAACTGCTGACTGACGACTGCTCGATTGAACAGGATAAGCCACCAAATTCCCAGCCCGAAGAGAGACAAATAGAAACCTGCCATGGCGTATCGAATCGTGTCCATCGTGGTTTGAGGGACTCCAGATTGGGCGGGCATACCAACAGCCAGGAACACGATCGCGGACATCACGCTCGTGAATGCTAAGAGCACGCTAAAAACAAGCAATGAGATTCGTGCCCATCGCTTCAAAAGAAACAGCCCGATTCCGGTGGCAAGCCCGAGCGCGCCAGCCAATAGGAACATGCCACAAGAGAAATAAAGAGGGTACTTCGGAAGCTTTGGGCCGGCGGCATGTTGTGGTAGCAGAAAAGCAACAAACAGAACAAAGAGGCCCATCAAGAGCGTAAGCGCGCTGCCGAGAATGACCAGAATCGCGCTAATGGTTACCGAGATAGATCGCCTCATGGCACACCTAGTGACGGACAGTGTGTATCAGAAGTTTACTTAACGTCAAGTTACGAGGGCAGTGGTTCGTCAGCGGCGATACGCTGCCGATCTGGACTCTTAAGCCTTGTTGCTATTTTTTGGTCTTCTTCCGATGTGATTTCGCTGGCCTCCCCGCGCTCTTCACACCTTCCGGCTCCTTGCGGGTTTCGGGGGTGTAGTGGCTTTGGAGGTAGGCGATGATTTTCGGCACCGCGTCATCGGGGATGGGCTGGCCGAACGTCTTGACCATCTTGTTGACTTCGGCTTCCCAGGCGGCTGCGGGGAGCGGCGGCTGCATCGTGATGTAGCGCGGGCTGTGGCAGGTGTTGCAGTAGGATTCGACGAGCTCGCGGCCCTCGCCCGGGGCGAGCTCCGGACGATCGAGCGGGTAAGCCTCCACGCTATAGACCGCTCCCGTCGAGAGGCGGCGCGGCGCCGTCTGCGTCACGCCGCCGAGGCTCGCGTCCGTGTAAACGCCGAGTTGCGTCTCGTCCTGCGCCGTGCGAGCGGCGAGAGAGAAAATTCCGAGCACGGCCGCGAGAAAGATTGCCGAGAAGAGCTTGCTGTGCGCGGCCGGCGTCATGTCGCAGCGCCTACCACGATTTCTTCTTGCTCGATCTTGTTCCACAAGTAGCCGCCGGGATTCCATACGCCTTCATCGGGCTGGACGTTTCCCTTCTCATCGGTGGCGCGCGCAGCGATCCGGTATCGTCCCGGCCGCTCAGGCGTCCAAAAATGTTCCCAAGTACGGAACGAATAGGGGCCGTAATTTTCGCCGAGCCGGGCGTCGTGCCAAGTCTTCTCATCCATCGAGACATCGACCTTCACGACGACGCCGAAGCCGCTAAAGGCGATGCCGCGCAGCGTCACCGGCATTCGCGCGGGGATCTTGCTCGAACCATCCGGCGAAATCAGAAACGAGCGCACGGGCATCCTGCCGATTGGAATCGTCTTGACCTTGCCGGCTTTGACGTCGTCCGGCGTTGTTGTGCCACGCGGAGTGTCCGGAACGCGATAGGCGGTCTTCATCCAGAAATTCTCATCGGGTTTGTCTAGGACGCGAATCGCCGCGAGCGCTTTGACCCAATAGGTGGCGAAATAGCCGGGCACGACGAGCCGCGCGGGAAATCCATTGAGCATCGGCAACGGCTCGCCGTTCATGGTGTAGGCGACCAGGCACTTGTCAAGGACAGGGTTGTTGAGATCGAGCGATTTCAAAAATTTGTGCGAGCCGAAACCCTCCGGCCCCTTGCCCTGGTCGAGCCCCGCAAACTGCACCTGTACGGAGCCGCTCTTGACGCCCGCGGCGTTCAGCAGCTCTTTGAGCGGCACGCCGCTCCAGAGCGCGTTGCCCATCGCGCCATTGCCCCACTGGCCGCCCGCAACGCGCGGCTGGAACCGGCTGCGGCCGTTGCCGGAACATTGGTTCACGGCCGCAAGCGAAACCGGCTTGAAATATTGGAGCAAATCCGCCATCGAAAACGAAGCGGGTTTTTCCACATTGCCTTCGATTCGGAGCCGCCACGCCGTAAGGTCAACCGCATTGGGCAGTTCGTCGAGGTGCCAGCGGACGTAGAAGGCGCTGTTAGGCGTGAAGGGCGAAAGAAAGTAGGGCCGCGGCGTCTCGAGCTGGACGGGGCGGTCGGTGAGCAGGATCAGAGGATCCTTCTGCGGCTCCGTGAAGTAGGGACCCACAGAATTCCAGTAGGGATTCGCGCTGGGCCCGGTGAAACTCGGCAGCCGCTCGGCGGGCCGCTGAGGATTGGAGCCCCAGGCGCTCTTTGCGCTGCTGAGGGCTAGAGCGCCGCCCGCGCCCAAGAGCTTCAGAAGGGAACGCCGCGAGAGTCCACCGGCATCGGGATGCGGCCGAGAATCGTTGTTCACAGGCGGTACTATCGGCCGCGCGGCTCCGCAGTGTCAAGGCTTCCGAGATCATTTCTTGGCCCGCTGGATCGAAACGGAGACTCTCCGGTTGACGAAGAGCCGGATCCCATCCGTTTCGCTCGATCGCGTAGTCGGATATGATGACAGCTGCATCTAAGTTTCCGGGTGCAGAAAACGATGAAACGAGCGCTCCGACGAATCACCGCCTATTGTGGCGTGCTGGCGCTGGCGACAGCCTCGGCGCCGCCCGCAAGAGCCCAGGGCACGCAGGGACCGATCGCGCCGCCGCCGAAATTTGAAGTCAAGCGCATCCCGATCAAGCCCAATCCCGATGCGCCGCCGGTGCTGCCCGAAGAAATCATCCACCGCTTCGCGGCAAACGAAGACCTGTTCAGGAAAATTTACGACACCTACGCGGTCGAGGAGCACGTGCACATCCAGGAGATGGGCGACGACGCGAATCCCGGCGGCGAATACGACTTCACCGGGCAGATCTACACCAAGCCGAGCGGCGGCCGATATAACCACATCTTGAAGAAACCCGTCTCCACGTTGAAGCGAACGACGGTTTTGCTCGAAGACGTGCAGTTCCTCACGTCGCTGCCGCTGTTCGTGCTGACCACCGACCAATTGCAATATTACAACTTGAACTACGAAGGCGCGGAACAGCTCGATCAACTACACACTTACATTTTCCGCGTCAAGCCGAAGCGAATCCAGCGAGGCATGCGACTGTTTGATGGAGTGGTGTGGGTGGACGACCAGGATTTCGCCGTCGTGAAAAGCTATGGGCAGTTCGTGACGGAGATGGCCGGCGAAGGGACGCAATTGCCGTTCAAACTGTTCGAAACCTATCGCGAAAATTTCTCACAGATGTACTGGCTTCCCACCTACATCCGCTCGGACGACGTCCTGGTGCTTTCAAAGGATGCCGAAGTCCCCCTGCGACTGGTGATCCGCGCAACCAACCTTCATCCGCAAACCGAGATTCCCGGCAGCAGCACGACCGGGAACGCGCCCGCAAAGACTGAGTCTTCGAAACCACCGCAGCCGGAATAAGGGCCTCAGGCGAGTCTTGTCCAGCAAGCTATCCGAATTCACGCCGCCCGGATTCACCCTGACGATTAACGGCAGCATCGATCACCTAAGGATTTGCCCGCCCGTCGAACGTCGCCGGGGCTCTGAATGACAGGGACGGTGAACACCGGCGTAGTTGCTAGCCGCTTTTCGGCGGGTCGAGATGGGAAGGCAGGGCCGCGATGGATGCGAGAAGCAGATGCGGACGCGCGGCGCGTACGCGGTCGTGCGTGGGGAACGGGCCGAGGACGGCGATCGAGCGGACACCGGCACGGTGGGCCATCTCGATGTCCTCGGCGGAATCACCCACGTAAACACATTCCGCGGGCGGGAGGCGAAGGCGGTGGAGCGCCAGCTCGAGCGGCGCGGGATGGGGTTTGCGGCGAGGCGCGTCCTCGCTGCAGACACAGGCAGCGAACCGCTTCGCCAAATCGAAATCCCGAAGCTGGCGGCGCACGCGCGGGCGATTTCCGCTCGTCACGAGGCCGAGGGTGAATCGGCGCTCGAGTTCCCGCAGGACACGCCGCGCGCCGGGGAGCAGGCTGGGTTTTTCGTGACTGTAGGCGCGGCGCCAGAGCTGATCCGCTTTTTCCCAGAGCGCTCGAGGGATGCTGGCCGCGCGGTACACACGATACCAATCCGGCGAATAATGCCGCGCGAGCTCCTCGATCCCCCAAGAAACCCCGAGGGCGCGAAACATGGCGAGGTAGGCGCGAGCGTCGGCATGGTAGGAATCGAGCAGGGTGCCGTCCCAATCGAACAGAACCGCGCGAGCCGAGAACCGTGGGAGCGCCATCAGGGAGGCGATGTTAGCAAAGAAGCGCGAGATGACAAGTATGGGGAGTCCCGGCGTTACGCTAGCGGCGGATCAATTGCAGCGGAAGACTCTCGTCGCGCTCAAATTCGATGTCATCAAAGCTGGCGGCAACGCCGTGCCATCCGGGTGTTTCGCTGGCTTCGATGCGAACCACATGCGCAGCCGTGCTCATCCGCACACTGCCGTGGCCGAGGGGGCGTTCGATGAGAGCTACTTCGAGCTCGATGGATGTGCCCGGCTCAATGTGGCGCGGGGAAAGGAAGAAGATACCGCTCGAGCTGATGTTCTTGGTGACGAGGCTGACGGGAGCCGAGTCCGTTTGGCTTGCGACTTCGATCAGCCGCAGCGGCAGGTTCAGCCAAGCGCGCGGACAATTCCGGCGCTCCGGAACCACGCCGACGGCATACGTCGGCACGCGGGGAAACTTTCTTGGTTGTTTGAATTCGATGGGACGCGCGACGCTGGTGTGATTCTGACTTTCCGGCAGCGCGTCATTTTCGCTCAGCCGGTGTTTCGCATCGCGAGCAGTTCCCATCAAGGACCCCCAGATCTTTTACACTATTGTGCCGAGTTTTGACACTATCGCTCTGCGTGCCCCACTGCGTCAATCACGGGCCGCCGCGGCGTGTCCTAACCTGCAACGCGCTCAAAGGCATTCGCTGCGCAGCCAACAGATTGGCCCCGCCCGCTGTGGATCGCCGCGGCTGCGGGGGCGCGGATCCGGAACCACGGGGGAACGAATTCCGGACACTGGCATTGACCGCAAGATTCGGATAGAACTGACTGGAGCGATTCGTTATTTTGGTACGCGTGAGGGACGTGCGATGAGATCGAGGTCAGTGCAATCGAGGCTGCGGCAAGACGGAGGCCGGCATCGGTGGCGCGCGGTCCAGTCGCGCGACGGGCGATTCGACGGCGCATTCGTCTATGCGGTGCGCTCAACCGGCATTTATTGCCGGCCCTCGTGCCCGTCTCGCCGGCCGCGGCCAAAGCAGGTGGTCTTTTTCTCCGCGCCGGCTGCCGCGGAGCGAGAAGGGTTTCGGGCGTGCATGCGTTGCCGGCCGCGCGAGGCTTCGCCGAAAAATCCGCAGGCGGAAAGGGTGCAGCGCATTTGCCGGTACATCGAATCGCAGATGGCCGCGCAATCCGAACAAGCACTGACGCTGGGCGTGCTGGGCGCTGAAATGGGCATTAGCCCGTTCCACCTGGCGCGGACTTTTAAGCGGGTGCTGGGGATCTCTCCACGAAATTACGCTGACGCACACCGCCTGCGGCGGCTGAAAACGCAGTTGAAAAAAGGAGATGACGTGACGACCGCACTTTACGATGCAGGATTCGGCTCGAGCAGCCGGCTGTACGAACGCGCACCGGTTCATCTGGGAATGACTCCAGCGACTTATCGCCGCGGCGGCGAGGGAATGCGCATCGGCTATACGATCGCCGATTGCACCCTGGGCCGCGTGCTGGTGGCAGCGACGGAGAAAGGAGTGAGCGCAGTCTACCTGGGCAATTCCGACCAGCCGCTGGAATCGGCGCTCTCCGAGGAATACCCGCGCGCTGAAATCCATCGCGACCGCAATGGCATGAACGATTGGGTGAAATCGATTGTGAGACATCTGCGAGGACAAGAACCGCACCTCGATCTGCCTCTGGACGTGCAGGCCACGGCGTTTCAGCGGCGTGTATGGGAAGAGCTACAACGCATTCCGTACGGCAGCACACGCTCGTACCAGGAAGTTGCACGCGCGATTGGCCAGCCGAAAGCCATCCGCGCGGTTGCGCGCGCCTGCGCCACGAATCCGGTATCCATTGTGGTGCCGTGCCACCGAGTGGTGCGCGGCGACGGCAATTTGGCCGGCTACCGCTGGGGCCTCGAGCGGAAAGAAACGCTGCTCGCCCACGAAGCGGCTTCGAAAGAGCCGGCCGCCGATTCCAAGAACGCCAAGCGATAAATCCGCACGGAAAGAGATGGGCGCGTCCCGCTATATTCACGGCTCGGACCCGGAAGAGCAGCAACGTCTTTCCCGATTAAATGAGCTGCTGAATGACGCTTGCCTGGCCGAGCTATCGCTCAAGGGCGGCGAGAAGATACTGGACGTCGGCAGCGGGCTCGGGCAATTCACGCGCGCGATGGCGCGCGCCGGGAAGACGCGTGTGCTCGGCATTGAACGCGACGCCGCGCAGATCGAGGAGGCTCGGCGGCAGGCGCGCGCGGCCGGGGAAGAAAATCTCGCTGAATTCCGCCAGGGTGATGCGGTGGAGCTTCCGCTCAGCACGGGTGAGTGGGGGGCCTTCGACGTCGCGCATGCGCGGTTTCTGCTGGAGCACGTTCCCGATCCGCAGGCCATCGTGCGCGCGATGGCACGCGCGGTTCGCCCCGGCGGCTGCGTGGCGCTGGCGGACGACGACCACGAAATTCTGCGGCTCTGGCCCAAGCCCGCAGCCGGAGAGGCCGCCTGGGCCGCGTACAAGCAGAGTTATTCGGCGCTGGGCAACGATCCTTATGTGGGCCGGCGGCTCGTCGAGCTGCTCCACGGCGCCGGCTTGAAGCCCGTGCGCAATCGCTGGATCTGGTTTGGGAGTTGCGCGGGCGAAGCCTCGTTCGACGCCAAGCTACAGAACCTGATCCGGATTATCGCCGGCGCTCGCGAGGTCATCTTGAGCCATGGCCTGCTCGGTGAGGCGAATCTCGACGCGGGGCTGCGGGACCTGGAGGCGTGGGGCGGCCGTCCCGACGCCGCGATGTGGTTCGCATTCAACTGGGCAGAGGGCGTGCGAAGAGCTAGCCCTGGGGGTGAACCTTCGTGGTTCCCTTGGGCCAGTGAGGCTTGAAGCGGGCTTCATGAATCTTGGGGTTCCGCACGATGTTTGTGTAATGGATGATGAAATAATCTTTCGTGCCGGTCTCGAAAAATTTTTGCTGGACCGGCAGCCAATTCGATTCGTCGAGCCAGAGATGGATTTTTGCAATCTGGTCGCGGACCTTGTCCGATTTCGGCGTCAGCTCGAGCAGGATCACTTTCTTATTGTCGAGCGTTTCTTCGTCCAGCAAAGTCATCAAGTAATTTTTCTCGAGATCGCGGCCGGGTGTGCCGAATCCCAAAAGCAAAAATTGATCCACCAGGGCGCGGTTCTTGCCCAGATCGTATTCCTCGACGCGACCGAGCTTTGGGTTGTAGACGTAGAGATTGTCGCCCGTGCGGAGAATGGTTCGCTTGTCAGGCTGAATAAGGTCGATGCGCATTTTCTCGTCATGAACGTAGAGGTCGCCGGATTCGGTGGAACGATCGTCCACGACCACGGTGACCTTAGTGCGCTCAATGCTCGCGGTGAGGCTGTGGAAGGCCCGCGCTTCGGTGTCCATCTGGCGCAGCACGGAGTCGAGAGTCCAATTTGGCCGGGCCTGCGAGGCAAACGAGGCCCCGAGTGCGGCCAGCACCACGAACCCCGCCGTTATCCCCCTGCGGAACAAGCTCTTTCCCCCTCCGCTCCGAGCCCTCGGAGCGGAAAACCTCGTCATGATAGCACATCGAATGAGACGTTCAGAACGCCGGGACCGTTGCGAGTTTCCCAGCGTACAGCAGTGGCAGGGTTCGGCTAGCGTTTCACGGAGACGTCGTAATAGAGGACGGCGCCGTCGTCGCCGCGGATGGGTTCAATGCCCTTAATCTGAAACGTTTCGCCCTTCAATTCGTCCACGGTCTTGCCAAGAATGTCGTGGGTTTCCTTTTCGAGTTCGGGAGTGGGTTTGAGCGTGCGTTTGGCCCGGGCAAGCAAGTGAGCGTCAATGCGGTACGTTTTCGTGTGGCTCGCCGCGTCGTCAGCGATGAGCTCAACATCCGCCCCGGGCAGCGCACCGGTCTGTGGCTGATCGTGAAACCAGCCGCGCGGAGTCAGGAGCACGAACAGGACGATGGCCAGCACCATTAAATCGTAGGGCCAGCTTCCGCGCTCATACGACCAGAAGATGGTTCGAACGAAGCCGCGCCAGATGGTGCGCATTTCAGTTTGCCGGCACTCCGTCCACGACGATGCCATCGCGCATGTGGAGGACGCGATGGGCGTAGGCAGCCGCTTCCGGGTTGTGCGTAATCATCACGATCGTTTGCCCCAGGTCGCGGTTAAGCTGGCGCAGCATGCAGAGGACATTCTCGGAGTTCTTCGTATCAAGGTTTCCGGTGGGCTCGTCGGCAAGGACGATTTTCGGCTCATTGATGATCGCGCGAGCGATGGCGACACGCTGTTGCTCACCACCCGACATCTCCGAAGGGCGATGATGGAGCCTGTCAGTGAGGCCGAGCATCCGTGTGACGACTTCGAAGCGGTGCGGATCGAAACCATTGCCGTGGATGTGCTGCGCGAGCGCGATATTTCCGTAGGCATCGAGCGTGGGCAGCAAGTTGAATCGCTGGAAGACGAAGCCGACCTTGTGGCGGCGCAGCTTGGTGCGCGCGGCATCGCTCATCGTCGCCAGATCGTTTCCGTCGAGCAGGACGCGGCCGCGCGTCGCCCGGGCCAGGCCGCCGATCACGTGCAGCATCGTGGATTTGCCGCAGCCGGACGGCCCCATGATCGCCAGGAACTCGCCCGAAGGCACTTCCAGGTTGGCGCCGCGAAGAGCCGGCACGTCCACCTTGCCTGTGCGATACACCTTCCACAAATTCTCGGCTTTGAGTATGAGTTCCAAGACTTGCCCCTCTGTTGCATCCGGCGCGCTCCAGGGCAAGTTGATTTTAGTCGTGATTCTCATTTCTGCCTAGCCTAAATGCAGGCAGAGGCCCGCGGGAGGAAGCAGTGTAAGTTTCAATCTATCCAAGAATCAGTAAGTTAGAAGAAGCTCAAGCACTGCACCTCTCGCACCATTCGGAGTGCCGCCTGATTTTTCTCCCTCTGCCGGCTTGTGCTGACATTGAGGCCGGGAAGAATTCCTTTGACGCTCGAGAGCTGAACAAATCGAGGGAACCGTTTATTCGTAGGCGAGGGCTTCGACGGGGTCCTTGCGGCTGGCGATCCAAGCGGGATACGCGGCACCGATCAGCCCTCCGACGACGGCGATCAGCGTCGCGCGAAGAATCCAGCCGGGTGTAATAAGGATTGTCAAAGTCGGGAAAAGTTTCAGGAAGAACGCACGCACGGCGTAGCTCATGCCAACGCCGGTGACGACGCCGATGAGGCAAAGAAGAGTCGTCTCACTCAAGATGACCTGGACGATGTAAGTCTTCGACGCGCCGAGGGACTTCAACACGCCAATCTCGCGAGTCCGTTCAATGATCGTGGTGTACATGGAAAGAAAAATAACCAGGAAGCCGATCGAAACGGCCAGGGCGATCATCGAGTTGATGAACGTCTGCAATCCCGGCAAATTGGACGAGGTCATCAACGAGAGAAAATCCTTGAGCGGGCGAATCTCATAGCGTGGGAGAAGTTGCCGGATCTCGTCCATCACCGCCGGGGTGCGCTCGGGGCGATCGCACTTGATGAAGAAGACGGAAGCCTTTTCTCGCGCGCCGGAAAGCTCCTGCAGCGTGGATAGGAATACGAACAGCCGCGCACCCTTGCCGTGTTCGACGATGCCGGCGACGTGGAAATTTTGACCGAGGAGGTGCAGAATCTGGCCGGCCTTCACGCCTTTCGATTTCGCGTACCAGTCATCCACCAAGATGTCGTCAGGATTTTCGAGGTCCTGGCCCGAATAAAAAACGAAGCCGCCGGAAATCGCGCGAAAGCTGACGGGGTCGATGCCGTAGATGATATCGAGGCCGCCGGTGGAATTGAATTGCAGCAGGACCGGCGCGACGTATTTGACATATTTCAATTCCTCGAGGCGGTCGCGGATGCGAATCGGCATCGGCGCGCCGCTGAACGCCATGAAGACGGAGGCCGAGGGCGGCTGCACCATCACGTCCGCGCCAACGCCTTCAATGCGCCGTGCGGTTTCCGTAAGCAGGCCGCTGGTCAAGCCGACGATGATGAGCACGAGCGTGACTTCCACGCCCACGGCGATGACGCTGATGAGCGTCCGCACCGGCCGGTGAAGCACGTTTTGCAGGATCATCTTGCGGATCACGGCTGCGGCTGCTCCTTGCCTTCTTTATCGAGGCGCACGAGTTCGGTGCCGGGCGGCTGCTCGAGCTGGAAGCGATCGGCGGTAATGGCCTGGTTCACCGCGAGCTTCGAGATGCGAATTTCGAGCTGATAATCGTCGTGCGGGCGCGCGATCCAGAGATGCCGTGGAAAACGCGCGCCGCCTTCGCCCGGCTGCCAATCCGCGTAGCGGATGTCGGAGATGAGGCGCCCGCCCGCCACGTAGATTTCGATTCGCGCGAGGTTCAGGTCGGCGCGGTCGAACCAAATCTTGCGCTCGATTTCCCAGCCACCAGCCTGGCCGGCCGCCGGGCGCAACAGCGTGAGCACGTAATCGCGCTCGGATAGCTGATTCGATTCCTCGAAGAGGAGCGGCGCGTCTGCGGGAATCTCGGGCCAGAATAACGCATCGAGCAAATGCTGCGGACGAAGATTCTCGATGGGTTTCTTGGCTGGGTGCGTCATTTCCGTGGGGCCGACGATGAACTTGTGCTTCGACGGAATGAAAATGCGGAACGTCTTGCCGTCGCTCACCATGTCAAACACGTTCTTGGCAACCACGGGGGCCTGGCCAATCACGCGGATGCTCGAGGGCTGCTGGGCAAGGATGAACGCGTTGACTTCATGATACTCCTCAATGACACCGCTATAGGCCGAGCCCGCCGTGGGGATAAGCGTCACCGTTGCGTTCAAGCTGCGGATTGCGCGCGCCTGCTGGCTGTACTGCGCGAGAAGCTCGTCTTTCGTCGCGTCGAGCGCGGGACGGACCTGTGACGGCGGCACGGTGTGCTTCCGGCTCACCGCGCAGCCGGAGGCAAAACCCGCCATTGCCGCCAGCCAAACCATCCAGATTGGAGGCCGCATCCTCACGCTAGCCCTTCACCACTGACGAGTTTCCGCTCGTCCCGCGATACGTTCCGCTAGCCACTTCTTCATACTCAGGGGAAACGAGCAATTTAACAACCACACCGAGGGGTGTCAACGCAGGCACGATTCCGCGATGGATCATTTTGATTCCCACACGAAACACAATTCTGCGTTCAAATTCGCATACGGCGCCGGGTTAGCGGGAGGGGGAAGAAGCAGCGGACAAAGAGACGAGGAGGCGGCGGAGCTTGTGGCGCTCTTCAAGGTCCATGCCGACGATTTCAAAGAGGGTGTTGTGGGCGCGGACGACTCGGAGCGTGACCTGAGCGGTCACCGAGCGCAGACCAAATTGAATCTTGAGAGTGGCGTCGGCGCCGGCGGGAAGAGTGTGATCTCCGAAGAGAAGCCCTCCACCGAGGTTCAGCGAACGCACTTCGAGATTGAATTTGCCACGCGCGCTGGTGACCACGGCGCTGAGCGGCCGAACCGGCCGAATGCGCGGGTAGCGCCTCTGCCGGGCCGCAGCGTCGCTCGTCTTTCCCCTCCTCGGACCGACAGACATTTCCGGAGCGTCGAAACCGGCGTTCGGCAGCTCGCTGCGCGCCCAGTCGGAATCAATTGTCGCCAGCGCCCCGGCCGCGGCCAAGCGCAGCTCGGCGGGATGCGCCCGGCGCCAGGCATGTTTCTTCTCGACGATTTCGCGGAGCAGCACCGCTGCAGAGCTGTCGCCCAGGCGCCCCAGTGCCTCCACAATCTTGACACACTGATAGCCGCTGCCGAGCTCCTCCGATTCCTTAGCGGCCAAGCGAAGCAGGAGCTCCGTCACCGCGGCGTCGCCGCTTAAGCCAATTTCATCCACGACCATCGATCGCACGAGCGGATCAAACGCGTCCAATAGGTTCACGAGCATGCGGCCGCGTTCCGGCGCAGCCGCGATTGCGATCTGGCGCAGCGCCTGCTCCTGCAAACCGCGGTGCCAGGATGGCAGCAGAGCGGTCAGCGCTTCGCCGACAGCGGCAGGATCGAGCCGGCTGAGCAAACCGACGACGCCGGCCGCTTTCGAAGCCGACTCCCCGCGCAACACCTGGCGCAAGTGATTGATCGGGGGTTCACCGAGTTGAGCCGCAAGCTGCACGAGCCGCTCGCGCTCGGAGTGGCTGGTACACAGCGCAAGCCGTGTTGCAAGCTGCTCGACCGACGACTCGGGGAGCCGCCTGAGAAGATCAACGAAGCCCGCGGGAAAGGCTGAGGCACGCAAGCCCTCGTCAATGAACTCGTGCATGTGATTCTCGACGCCTAAGCGGGAACGC
>JBGQEW010000023.1:0-23992 GCA_041496565.1 Terriglobia bacterium
CGGAGGAGTTCGATGCAGAGAGCTGGACAACTCAGTTTGCGCGCGCCCCTTTTTCTGCTTTGCTTTTTAGTCCTATTCGCCGGAGCTGTGGGAATTGGTGGGGCGGGACCGAAATCTTCGACGAAAACCGGCCAGAACAGCAAGACCGTCACGGTGACTGAAGAAGAGAGCGGCAGCCAGATCAGCCTGGCACGAGGAGCCACGCTGATCGTGCGCCTGGAAGTCACATCCGGCACCGGCTATTCCTGGCTCGTCGCGAAGGATGGCGCGCCGCAATTGAAAGCGACTGGCAAGCCGTACACGGAAAAGCCCAAGGATTCGAAGCCGGGCGCCGCCGTGGTGCAAGTGTTTCGCTTCCGGGCCGTGCAGCCGGGAGCGGCAGGTCTCGAGCTGCATTATCAGCGCGCATGGGAGAAGGACAAGCCTCCGGCGCGGACGTTTACGCTCGAGCTGAATATTCCGTGAGAATGGAATTGTCCCGCCGAGAATTCGCCGTCCTCTCTGCTTGACAGGAGAGCAGCCGCGCCGTTATAGAGAGTGCATGGCACATACGTTTCTCGTTTTTGAATTTGGCACGAGCGAAGAATCGGCCCAGCAGGCCCGTCACCGCATCGAAGGATGGAAGCAGGCTTTCCGGCTCGGGAAAAAGATCGAATTGAAATTCGAGCGTATCCAGCCCGAAGCGGAACAGAAGGAAGTGAACGAAAGCGACGCGCCTTCCTCGAAAAAGAAAGCGAAAGAGAAGGAAGCGGAGGCGAGCAGCGAAGAAATCCGCTTGATCGTCCGGCTCGATTTTTCCGACCACGAACGACTTTCCTACCATCGCTGGCTCGATCGCATTCCCATCGAAGAGCCGTTCAAGTCCGTGAAGAGCCAGATCGTCCGCTACGGCGAAGATGCCTTCGAAGAGACTGCCAAATTATTCGACTCCCTCATCTAGGCCGCCCGAGTGATGTAACCCTGGATTCGCTCGAGAAGGCTTCACGGCCTTTTCGATGCGGGCGATGTGATTCGTGGCGTTTTTATTTCAGCAGACCGGGGACGGGACAGCAGCAGCGATTGCGTTTTACTTTACTCGGATGCTGCGTCGCAGGAGACAATAGCGGGCGGCGCGTTCCCAGGCTCAGCGAGCGCGCGATTGCATCCGCTCGAGCATTTCCAGATACGAGTCGTTGAAATCGATCATATCTTTTTCAACATCGCCGGAGCCAGCATGCAAGAGTTTGGCCAGCGGGTAAGCGATGATGAGCGAGACCACGAACCAAATTTTCAGAACCAGAAACATTGTGGTGAGCATCTCCAGCCTCCTCCCAATCTGTTATAGCCTGGTGGGAGATGGCGCAACCTCGCAGCCAAACACCTCATACTCTGCCCCTTTCCGTAAGTTAATGAAACTTTGCGAGATGCTCGAAATCCAAGTTCTTACAAATGGCACGTACAGTACTGCCATCCCTGCGTAATCTTTACGCCCACCTCCACCTATTGGCCCTCCCCTGCCGTGACGCTTCGCTTCGCAAAGAGCCGGCTCAGAAGATACAGAATCGGTCCTGCCGCGATGAGCCAGAGCCCCAGCGTCAGCGCATTGAAGTTCCAAGCTTGCTCGGAATGGTTTCGCACGAATGCAAGCACCATCATCGCCAGCGGCCCGATTCCGATGGCGAGTGCTCCTACGATGCCGCCAGGGATTCGATACGGCCGCGCGAGCCCCGGTTCGCGGATGCGTAGTGCAGCGAGCGCCCAGAATTCGAGCAGGATGCTCAGGCCCGTCAGCAGCACGTCCAGAATGACGAGGGGCTCGAATCCGAGCTGGAAGCAGAGCGCCCAAACAAATGCGCAGACCACGATGGCCACCCAAGGAACTCCCGTCCGTGGATGCCGGCGCGCGAAGACGCTCGGCAAGAAGCCGTCGGCCGCCATCACGAACGGCAAGCGCGTGAGCGAGAGCATCAGCGAATTGAACGAGTCGAATGCGCCCACTACTCCTCCGAATGCGAGGGCAGCAGCCAATCCTTCTCCACCCAGCGTGCGGCCCAGGTCCACCCATCCACCCGTGGTCCACACGTTGGGGTCAATACCGGTGTAGGCGACAGCGGCGACGGGAGCGAGATACACCAGCACGATGATGGTGAGCGAAGAGGCCATGGCCAGCGGATAAGTGCGTTGCGGGCGTTCCACTTCTTCGGCGATTGTCGAGGCGTTATCCCAGCCCATCAAATTCCACATGGCGATCATGATGCCGCCCAAAATGTCAGCGTGTCCGAGGGCTGCGTGCGAAACTCCCGCGGCCGAGCGGTGGAACAGTGCGAATCCAATCAGCACAGCGAAGGGCACAAGTAGTGTGATCGACAACAGCAGCGAACCCTGGCCCACGGCGCGCGCGCCGCAGATATTCCAAATGGTGCAAGCGGCGATCATGCCGAGGCCGAGGATGACCTTCCAATGGCCGCTGGTCATGGAGGGCGCGAGGCGGCCCAGGTAATAAACAAACAGAGTCGGATAAATGGCCATTTCGAAGAAACTGCCCGCCAGCGAAAGCCAGGCTTCCTGGTAGCCCCAGAAAGGCCCCATCGCGCGCTTGACCCAGGCGTAGAAGCCGCCTTCTTCCGGAAGAGCGCTCGAAAGCTCGCTGACCATCAGCGCCGTGGGCAAGCTCCAGACCAACGGCGTGATGATCAGGATCAGAAGCGTGCCCAAGTAGCCCGATTTTTGGACGATGTCTTCGATGCCGTACGGGCCGCCGGCAACCATGCTGTAGATGGCGGCGATGAGAAGCAACGGTGTGAGCTTGCTTGGCGAGGGATACGGAGCAGAGGGCAGAGCAGAGGCGCGGCCGCGAACCCAACTCAATTCATCACTCGGAAAATTGCTATTTGCACGGCATGTTTATAGCACTCTGAGGGAAAAATAAAATAGGCCGAGCGTTTTTCCTGCCGGTTTTTTCTTCGGAGTGAATTTGTTATTGTGGGCGAGCCCGGCGTACTTTTTGTTTGAGGAGTAGCAGGTTTGGCTATAATGGAGCGAACTCGTCACCCGGCTGGAAATTGACTGCGAAAGGATCCGCATGTCCACGCCCTCGCGAACGAAGACTGCCAAGTTTGACGCCGCGAAGTACCACGGTCTCGATCGCAACGCGCTGATTCGCATTTACCGGACGATGTTTCTTTCACGGCGGCTCGACGATCGCGAGATCCAGCTCAAGCGCCAAAATCGAATCTACTTTCAAATCAGCGGCGCCGGCCACGAAGGGGTGCTGGCCGCCGCGGGCATGCTGCTCAAACCGGCCTACGACTGGTTCTATCCTTATTATCGCGACCGGGCGCTCTGCCTGATGCTCGGCGTGACGCCTTACGAGATGTTGTTGCAAGGCGTTGGCGCGAAAGATGATCCCAGCTCCGGCGGCCGGCAGATGCCGTCGCACTGGGGCAGCCAGAAGCTGAACATCGTCTCGCGATCCTCGCCCACGGGCACGCAGTGGTTGCAATCGGCCGGCGCGGCGGAAGCCTCGCTCTATTACGAGGCGTTTCCGAAGGCCCTCGACCGGGCCAAGAAGGCGCCGATGGGCCAGGCGGTGCGCCATGAGGTGGGCGAAATCACCTACGTATCGGGAGGCGAAGGAGCGACCAGCGAAGGCGAATTCTACGAGGCGCTCAATGCCGCGTGCACCAAAAAACTTCCGGTGCTGTTCCTGGTTGAAGACAACGGCTACGCCATATCGGTTCCAATCGAAGTACAGACGGCCGGCGGCAGTATTTCAAAGCTGGTCGCGAACTTTGCGGGCCTGCACGTGGAGGAATGCGACGGCACAGAGCCTCTCGAGAGTTATGGCGCGCTCCGCAGGGCCGTGGAGTATTGCCGCGCGCGCAGGGGTCCGGCGCTGGTGCACGCGCATGTGACGCGGCCCTACTCGCATTCGCTTTCCGACGACGAGAAACTCTATAAGTCGGCCGAGGAGCGCGAAGCGGAAGCGCGCCGCGACCCCATCCCCAAGTTCGGTTTGTTTCTGGTGCGCGAGGGGATTGTGGATGAGCCGGAGCTCGAGGCGCTGGAGGCCGAAGTGGATCGCGAGATCCTCGAAGCTACCGATCGCGCGCTTGCAGCCGAGTTGCCTGCCCTCGATTCCATCCACCGCTGGATTTATTCGCCGGATGTGGACCCCACATCGAAACAATTCGCGGCGGAGCCGAAATTTTCGGGCGATCCGAAAACGATGGTCGAGATGGTGGCCGCGACGCTGATGGATGAGATGGGGCGCGACGAGCGCATCGTCGTCTTCGGCGAAGATGTAGCCGATTGCAGCCACGAACAGAATCTCGAAGAGGTGAAAGGGAAGGGCGGCGTATTCAAGGCCACGGCGGGCCTGCAGCGAAAATTCGGCTCGGCGCGCGTGTTCAATTCGCCGCTGGCCGAGGCCGGCATCGTGGGGCGCGCCATCGGTCTGGCGACGCGCGGGCTGAAGCCGGTGCCGGAAATTCAATTCTTCGATTACATCTGGCCGGCGATGATGCAACTGCGCAACGAGCTGCCGATCATGCGCTGGCGCTCAGCAGGAGGGTTCAAGGCGCCCGTGGTCGTACGCGTGGCCATTGGCGGCTACCTGACCGGCGGGGCGATTTATCACAGCCAGTGCGGCGAGTCGATTTTCGCGCATAGCCCCGGGCTCCGGGTGGTGATGCCATCCACGGCGCTCGATGTTTGCGGTCTGCTGCGCACGGCGATCCGCAGCGACGACCCGGTGATGTTTTTCGAGCACAAGCATCTCTATCGCCAGCCCTACAATCGCTCACCGTATCCCGGCTCTGATTTCACGGTTCCGTTCGGCAAAGCCAAAGTCGTGCGCGATGGCACGGACGTGAGCATCATCACGTACGGCGCCCTGGTGCACCGCGCGGAAGTGGCGGCGGCGCAACTGGCGCGCGAGGGCGTTTCGGCCGAAATTGTGGACTTGCGGAGCCTGAGTCCCTACGACTGGGAAGCGATTGCCGCGACCGTGAACAAGACCAACCGCGTGATCGTCGCTTACGAGGACACACTTTCCTGGGGCTACGGTGCGGAGATTGCCGCGCGCATCGCCGATCAGCTCTTTGGGGACCTGGATGCGCCCGTCCGCCGCGTCGCGGCTGAGGACACCTATTGCGCGTATCAACCCAAGCTCGAGGACGAAATCCTGCCGCAAGTGGAAGACATCGTTCGCGCCGTGAGAGAACTCGCCGCGTACTAGTGTGCCGCTCCGGAAGTAGATCTCAAGATTCTGAGTCAGGCAGCCCGCAGGCAGGAGCCCCGACCTTGACGCAATCGTGAAGGCCGGGGGTAGCTGTCAAACGGCTTCTATTGGCGCGGCGATGGACCACCACGCAGGAAACCTTTTGGCGCGCTTGGTCGTATACTTAGGCAGGAGACGGGGCGGCGCTTGCCCGGCAAAGGAGGATCAAGATGTATTGCCAGCATTGCCGGAGAGAGATATCAGAAAATTCGAATTTCTGTTACCTCTGTGGCTCTCGTCAGGAAGTTCCCACCAGTGCCGGGGCGCCGCCGAAGCGGCTGATGCGCTCGCTCAGTGACAGCAAGGTCGCAGGGGTCTGCGGGGGATTTGCAGAATACTCCAACATGGACTCGACGATTGTGCGGCTCCTTTGGGTCCTGCTCATATTCCTCACTGCGGTTTTGCCGGGGATCGCGCTTTACATCGTCGCCTGGATTATCATGCCGATCGCACCGGCGTACATACCCGCGCCGGTGTCATCGGCTTCGGTGAATGCTGCGCAGCAGAGCGCCCGGCCAGCCTAGCGTCGCTGGTCAGGCTTTATCTTTGAAGATTGCGTAGTCGAGCGAAAGGATGCCGGCGCCGGTCGCCGCCAGCGCAAATGCCCCCACGGCGAGCGCGAGTGGCAACTGGTAATTCGAGACCGCCAGAGCGCCCCCCTGGGGGAGATGAAACCTCCAGATGGCGATGGCCATCTCGCCGGCGAGCAGGAATCCCGCGATGCGTGTACCAAACCCCACCAGCAGCATGCACCCGCCGAAGAGTTCCAACACACCGGAGATATACGTGAAATAGGGAGGGAAGCCCATCTGGGGAAAGGCCTTGAGAAACTGCTGCGTCTGCGTGAACAGCTTCGGATAGCCATGATAGATGAATACGATTCCCACTCCCCAGCGGAGCAATAAAAGCGCGAGTGGTTTGAGTTTCTCCAGCCAATGCATTGGACTTGCCTCCTCGATGAAAAAGCGATCGCCCCGTGGCAGTCGATTCGGGTGAGACTTGGCTCAGCGCAATCGGTTTGAACGGGCCGGATTGTAGCAGAAAGCCGCTGGTTCCACAGGAGCCGCCCTGACTGAGGTGCGGAGCCGTTCCTGGCCCGGCGCGACGCGAGAATGTTGTAGAATCACGGGTTGCTCCTGGGTCAGGAATACCTTGTGACAGCTTCTCGAATCATCGGAGTCTGCAACGGCGGGGGAGACTGCCCCGGCCTAAACGCGGTGATCCGTGCCGTGACGCGCACCGCGATTCTTGAATACGGCTGGCGCGTCATCGGCGTGACGAACAGCTTCAACGGCCTGATCTGGCCCGAGCAATCCTACGAGCTCACCCTCGAGAACATCCGCGGCATCCTGCCGCGCGGCGGCACCATTCTCGGGACCACCAACCACGGCAATCCCTTCGCGTTTTCCATCGAAGAGAACGGCGGGACCGAGAAACACAACTTTTCCGGGCGCTGCCTGGAGAACATGAAGAAATTCGGAATCGATGCCATGGTTGTGATTGGCGGCGACGGCACGCTGAGTATCGCGCACGAATTCGCCAAGCTGGGCATGAACGTCGTCGGCGTCCCGAAGACGATAGACAACGACCTTTCGGCCACCGAAGTGACGTTCGGCTTCGATACCGCCCTGCACGTCGCCACGGACGCGATTGACCGCCTGCACACCACGGCCGAGAGCCATCACCGCGTCATGGTGATTGAAGTGATGGGCCGCGATGCCGGATGGATCGCGCTCCATTCGGGCCTCGCCGGCGGCGCCGATGTGATCCTCATTCCGGAAATTCCTTTCACGATTGAGACGATTTGCGAATCCATTCGGAAGCGCGAAGCCGCCGGAAGATCCTTCTGTCTCGTCGTCGTGGCGGAAGGCGTGAAGATGCCGGAGAAAGATGCCATGGGGAAGCCGATGCCGGCGCCGCTGCCGGGACAGGTCGCCAACAGCATCGGTTACGCGATCCACGGATACTCGGGCAAGGAAGTGCGCGTGACCGTTCTCGGCCACGTGCAGCGCGGCGGATCGCCCAGCCCGTTTGACCGCATCCTGGCCACGCGCTTTGGCGTTTCTGCGGTGGAATTGGTGGCGCGGCGCGAGTATGGGCGCATGGTCTGCCTTCGATGCGGGCGAATGGAGTCGGTGGCGCTAGCCGAAGCGATCGGCACCTGCAAGAAAGTGGATCCGAACTGCGACCACGTCCGCGCAGCCCGCGCGATCGGCATAACGTTCGGGGATCAGGTCTGATGCGCAGGGCCCTCATTTTCGTCGGGATCATTGCCCTCATTGTCGCCATCGTCTACTGGCGAATCGAGTCGCGGCGACCGCCCCCGGAAGTAGCCCATTCCGCCGACCGGCGCGTGACCGTGTGGAGCAGCAGTGCCCAAGTGCGTGAGCCGCTGATGACACTTGGCTACGGCGAGCGCGTCGTCGTCCTCAGCCGCGCGGGTGATAACGCCAGGATACGCACCGACCAGGGCGTGACCGGCTGGGTGGATCAACGCCAATTGATGGGACCGGAGCTGTGGGAACGAGTGACGGCGCTGCTGACCCAGGCGCGCGGGATGTCCGTGCAGGCGCGAGGCCATACCAAGGTTGTCACCAATCTGCGTATCGAGCCAGGTCGCGACACGCAGCGGATCGTGCAGGTGGGCCGCGGAGTATCCGTCGATGTGCTTGCGCGTCGCGTGGCGGAAGTGCCTGCCACCGGAGACGCCGAGACCGCCGCCGACCAGGAGCCTCGCAAGGAAGATTGGCTGCTCGTGCATGCAAAGGTGCAGGACGTGGGGGAATTCACGGGCTGGGCGCTCGGGCGGTTCATCGAGCTCGATCTGCCGTCCCCCTTGCCGGACTATGCGAATTCAGCCGCGATTCGAGTGGTCGGCTGGTTTACGCTGAACCAGGCGGCAGATCCCACGGGGCCGAAGCCTCAGTATCTGGTGATTGGCACACGAGGCGGAGAGGGCCAGGCGTGCGACTTCACAATGCTGCGCGCATACACCTGGGGCGCGAAGCGGAAGCGGTACGAGACCGCCTACGCCGAAAGCAACCTGTGCGGAAAGCTACCGGTACGAGTGACGTCCGCAACGCAGTCGGGCGGCGACGCTGATTTTCGCTTCACCGAAATCGGCAAGAAGGGCGCCGCTGAAGCTCACTATCACATGCACCAGACGATTATCCGGCGCGTCCGCGAAGGGGAAGGGCAAGCCGCGCGGTTGCGTTCCCGCCGGTGAACTCCGGAGCGAATTTGAGGACACTTCCGGGGAGTCCAATATGTACTCCGCGGGAGAGCAGTGGTAGGATGAAATACAGTATGGCTCGTGTGAAGATCACCGGTCTGCTGTTTGTCGCGCTGCTGCTTCTCGGCAATTCGCTGGATTGCTTTTCCGCGAGCGAGATGGATCAGCAGACAATGAAGTGTTGCGGCTCAATGCCGTGCTCTCCCGCAATGAGGAGCCACGAATGCTGCAAGACGATGGTAACTCAGGGCCATCCAGCGTACCTTCTCCCGCCCGCTTCGCCTTCGCTGAGCGTCCCGATGATTGCCGGGTTTGTTCTCCCGGCGCATGGCCTTCTCAAACCATCAGTTGATTTCGCCCGCCTCTTCACGAGGAGGGATCACGCTCCGCCCGGGCCGCTTCTCGCGATTCAACTCCCGCTACTGATTTAGTCTCGCGCCTCGGTGTACGCAAGTCACACCGCTTCGTGCATTCGTGTCCCTGGACCGATTCCGGCAGTTCCGTTGCTGGAATTTATCCAGGCCAAACCACATCGCGATCAACACCTAAACGGTGAAGCTGCCATGCCTTCTCAGGAGGCGGAAACCATGCGGGTAACAGGTTCTGTAAGAGGCGATGGTGAGATGATCTCCAGGTTCAATCGAAAATGTTTGCTCATCTTTGGGGTATTTTTTTCGTATGCAATTGTGTGTGCTGGCCAAGAACCAGCGAAAGATTCAAACCCCGCCGCTCAACCTCCTATGGTCACCGCAGATATGCCGGCCTTCACTCCCCTGGCAGACCTGCTGAAGGAAGCAGAGCGGAACAACCCGAGTATCCAGGCGGCGCGGCAGGCATGGCAGGCGGCGCAGCAATTCCCCTCGCAGGTTGCAACTTTGCCCGACCCCCAATTCACGGTGCAACAGGTCAGCGTCGGAAGCCCGCGGCCATTCGCTGGTTACACAAACAGCGATTTTGCTTACATCGGTTTTGGCATCTCGCAGGATTTTCCCTACCCAGGAAAACTGCGCCTTCGAGGGGAGATAGCGAAGCGAGATGCTGAAGTTGTGCAGCAGCAGTACGAGTCCGTACGCCGCTCGGTCGTCGCCGGAGTCAAGTCGGCATACTTCCAGCTTGCCTATCTCTCCAAGACGCTGGGAATCCTTGAGAGCGACGGAGAACTGCTCGAGCAGATTGAGAAAGCCGCGGACGCACGCTACCGCTCTGGGATGGGAAATCAACAAGACCTGTTCCAAGCACAGCTTGAGCGAACCAAACTGCTCCGGGAAATCACGCTGCACCATCTTGAGGTGGCTAAATTCCAGGCGCAGATCAAACAATTTCTCAGCCGCACCCAATCGTCGCCGGATATCGAGCCCTCCGAACTGCCGGACACGCCGCTTCCCAATACCTTCGAAGAGCTTCTGTCCGCGACGAAAACACAGAACCCGGAGATTGCTGGCGCGGAGAAGCTGGTTGAGAGACAGAAACTGCAAGTCGATCTTGCACACAAGGATTTCTACCCGGACTTCAATGTGCAATACGCATGGCAACGCACTGACCCGACTCAATTTCGCGCCTATTACATGCTCAGCTTCGGCGTTCGCGTTCCCATTTATCGAAGCCGCAAACAGCGGCCCGAACTGGCGCAGGCGGAAGCTGAGTTGAACCGCTCCCGCAGCGAGTCCGAAGTTCACTCGCAACAGGTTGCCTTTGAGGTTCGCAGTGAATATGAGATCGCACAAAAGACTGCTGAGCTGCTCAAGATCTACCGGGACGGCCTGCTCCCGCAGGCGCGCGCTGAATTCCAGGCAGGCGTGGCCGCCTACCAGAACAACCGCCAGGATTTTCAAGCACTGCTAGCGGCATTTCTCGACGTTCTGCGTCTGGATGAACAGTACTGGCAAAGCGCGGGCGAGCATGAAACCGCATTGGCGCGCCTGGAAGAACTGACCGGAATATCGCTGCGTGAGGACGGAGCAAAAAAATGAAATCCTATCGGACCGGTTTCTGGCTGGCACTCATCGGCAACCTCGTTCTGATCGCGGCCCTGGCGGGGCTGTGGCGGCACTACCGAGCTCCCAAGCCAGCGACGGAGGCGGAGCTTCAGCGATCCAATTCCGCGGTCCAAGTCTCCACGGCGAGCTCGTCGCTTACGCCAGACGGGTCGGCGGAGATACCTTTGGCGCCCGTGCAAATATCTGCGCAGCGACTGCAGAGCATTGGAGTGAAGATCGGGGAAGTCAAACGAAAGCTGGTTGAGGATGAGATTCGCACCACGGGCAATGTCGCTGTGGACGAGACCCGGCTTGCGTACGTTCAAGTCCGATTCTCCGGGTTCATCCAGAAGGTCTTTGCCAATGCCACGTACCAATACGTCCGAAAAGGACAGCCGCTTTTTACGATTTACAGCCCCGATCTGGTGGCCACCGAGCGCGAGTATTTGGTTGCCAAACAGAATCAGCAGCAGGTGTCTCAGAGCACCGTGCCCGGCGTGGCCTCAAGCGCGGCGTCGTTGCTCGACGCGGCGGTGGTTCGCCTCAAGCAGTGGGGCGTTCCGCAGCAAGAAATCGCCAGACTGGAATCAACTGGCCAGGTGCAACAGGAACTTGAGGTCGATTCTCCGGCTTCCGGCTACATCACCGAACGCAATGCTCTCCCCAGCGTTGCCGTCCACCCGGAAATGCGCCTCTACACCATCGCTGATCTCTCGACCGTCTGGGTGCTCGCCCAGGTCTTTCAAAACGATCTGGGACGTATCAAGGCCGGCGAACCGGCGACGCTGACTATTGATACGTTTCCGGGTCGTATCTTCGCCGGCCGCGTGGACTTTATCTACCCGCAGGTGGACACGGATACACGAACGGCCAAAGTGCGCGTTGTTTTTTCCAACCCTGGACTGAGACTCAAACCGGGCATGTTCGTCAACGTCGCGCTCAAGGTACCGATGGGCCGCCAACTTGTCATTCCGGCGAGTGGCGTCTTGCAATCCGGCACTCGTCAGATCGTCTTCCTTAATCGTGGCGATGGTTACCTGGAACCGCGTGAAGTTCGGTTGGGGGCTCGCGCCGGCGACGAGTTCATCGTTCTCGAAGGACTCAAAGTGGGCGATCAGATTGTCACCTCGGCAAATTTCCTGATCGACTCGGAGAGCCAGCTTCAGGCGGCACTGGGAACCTTTGTCCCGCCTCCACCGGGTGCCGGCGCTGCCTCGGCGATGAATGCCCTTCAAGCGAACGTCGAGATTACATCAGAACCGGATCCCCCGCATAAAGGCAGCAACATCTTCCGGGTGAAACTCAGCGACGCGAGCGGGGCGCCGATTTCAGGCGCGGAAGTCTCCGTTACATTTTCCATGCCGGCCATGCCTGCGATGGGTATGGCGGCGAAGCGCATTTCCGTCAGTCTGAGCGAGAAAGGCAGCGGTTTATATCAAGGTTCCGGGCAACTGGAAAGTGGAGGAACGTGGCAGGTCACGATTCTTGCCCGGAAGAATGGACAAACCGTCGCAAGCAAGCAATTAAGCATAAACGCCGAAGGAGGGATGTAGCGTGATCGCCCGGTGGATTGAATGGTGCGCACGAAATCGCTTCCTTGTTTTCATGGGGACGCTCCTCCTGGTGCTGGCGGGAGTTTGGTCTCTCCGGCGCATTCCGCTCGATGCCCTGCCGGATATTTCCGACGTAGAAGTCATTATCCACACCTCTTGGGCGGGCGAGCCTCCGAGCATTATCGAAGACCAAGTCACCTATCCCATCGTCACCACGCTTCTGGCGGCGCCCCATGTGAAGGCGGTGCGCGCCCAAACCATGTTCGGCGACTCCTACGTCTTCGTTATCTTCGAGGATGGAACGGACCTCTACTGGGCGCGGTCGCGTGTCCTGGAGTACATGCAGCAAATCACGGGACGGCTGCCAGAGGGCATTCATCCCGTCATTGGCCCCGACGCGACGGGTGCAGGATGGGTCTATGAATACGCGCTTGTGGATCACAGTCACCAACACAGCTTGGCCGACTTGCGCAGCCTTCAAGATTGGTATTTACGCTATCAGCTCGAAACTGTTCCCGGAGTGGCCGAGGTTGCCACTATTGGCGGATTCGTGCGCCAGTACCAGGTCAATCTCGACCCCGACAAACTTCGCGCTTACGGCATCCCTCTCTCGACCGTCATTGAAAAAGTTCGAGCCAGCACAAACGAGGTTGGGGGACGGCTGCTTGAAATGGGCGGCGCCGAATACATGATTCGGGGACTCGGCTATCTGCGGACGCTAAGCGACCTCGAAACCGTGCCGGTCGCGACCAAGAATGGCACCCCGGTTCTCATCCGGGATTTGGGGACAGTTACGTTCGGGCCGGACATCCGCGAGGGGGTTGCCGAGTGGCAAGGTGAAGGGGAAACCGTCGGCGGGATTGTCGTGATGCGTGACGGGATGAATGCCCTCAACGTCATCAATGGCATCAAGCAAAAACTCTTGGAAATCAAACCTTCCCTGCCACTGGGCGTGGAAGTGGTCGCGGGGTACGACCGCTCGGGATTGATTCACGCATCCATCGAAACGCTGCAACGCGACTTGCTCGAAGAGGCCATCATTGTCAGCATCGTGATCGTCATCTTCTTGTTCCACTTCCGTTCGGCGCTGATTCCGATTCTGACGCTGCCAATCGCAGTCGTTGCATCCTTCATCCCGATGTACTACTTGCATGTCAGCTCGAACATTATGTCGCTCGGAGGTTTGGCCCTGGCAATTGGCGTTCTCGTGGACGCGGCTATCGTCATGGTCGAAAACGGGTATCGGCATCTTTCCGAGCAGCAATCCGCCGAATCCGGTCCTCTTCCCGAGCCGCAGAGGCGGAGAATCCTGTTGGATTCAGCCAAACAAGTTGGTCCGGCTATTTTCTTTTCTCTGGTGATCATCGTCGTCTCATTCCTGCCGGTTTTCTTACTGGAGGCACAGGAAGGACGCATGTTTCGCCCGCTGGCGTGGTCGAAAACGCTGGCCGTTGGCTTCTCCTCCGTCCTGGCCATTACGCTTGTGCCCGTCCTTATGATGTTATTCATCCGTGGGCGGCTCATACCTGAATCGCGGAATCCCATTTCAAGAATCACACAGGCTCTTTACCTGCCGGTTCTGCGGCTCTGCTTGCGTTTTCGCAAGACCACCTTGCTCATCAACTTGTTATTTCTGGTCATTACTTTGCCTCTTGCATTGAAGATCGGCAGTCAATTCATGCCGCCCCTCTTTGAAGGATCGGCTCTCTACATGCCGACAGCCTTGCCCGGAATCTCCATCGGGCAGGCGTCGCAATTACTCCAAGAACAGGACAGGATCATTCGCACGTTTCCCGAAGTCGAAACTGTCTTCGGTACCGTCGGGCGATCCGACAGCGCGACCGATAACGCTCCCATCGATATGTATGACACGACGATCATGCTCAAACCGCGCAGTCAGTGGCGGCCGGGGATGACCTACGAAAAGCTCATTCAGGAAATGGACGCGAAACTCCAGTTTCCTGGCCTGTCCAACACTTGGACCATGCCGGTCGAAAACCGTCTCGATATGGAATTGACGGGAATTAAAACACCCCTGGGCTTGAAGATTCAGGGGCCGAATCTGGAGGGTATTCAGCAAGTTGGCGCGCAGGTGCAGCAGATTCTCTCAGCGATTCCTGAGATGCGTTCTATTTTCGCCGAACGCGTTTCGCAAGGTTTTTATCTCAACATCGAAGTGAATCGCACGGAAGCGGCTCGCTACGGTCTGACTGTCGCTGATGTACAACTGGCAGTCACTTCGGGAATCGGCGGCGAAATGGTCGCCGAGAACGTCGAGGGCCGCGAGCGGTATCCAGTGAATGTCCGGTATAACCGCGACTTTAGGGACAACGTCGAGGAATTGCGGCGCGTCCTGATTGCCACGCCCTCTGGCGCACAGATTCCCATCTCCGAAGTGGCGAAAATCTCGTTTTCTCGTGGACCCTCAATGATCCGCGATGAAGACGGCACGCTAACCGGCTACGTCTACATCGATCTGAACACGAAAGACTATGGCGGCTTTGTCACGCAGGCGAGCACTTTGCTCAAGCAAAAACTCGCCCTCCCACCCGGTTTTACTTACAAATGGTCGGGCGAATACGAGTTCGAGTTGAGGGCGAAGCAGCGGCTGCAAGCTATTCTGCCGATCGTATTTTTTGTCATCTTCTTACTGCTCTATATGGTGTTTCATTCCGTTACCGAGGCCGCTGTCCTGATTTTCCCGACGATCTATGCACTGACGGGCGGTCTGATTCTTCAGCGGCTGCTTGGCTATAACTTCAGCGTAGCCGTGTGGGTTGGTTACATCGCCCTGTTCGGCATTGCCGTCGAAACCGGCGTCGTGATGGTCGTGTACCTGCACGAGGCACTGAATCATCGTCTCGCAAGCGGCGTGCCTCTGCAGCATCAAGACATCGAAGCAGCAGTGATCGAGGGAGCTGTCCAGCGCCTCCGTCCGAAACTCATGACGGTGAGCGTCGTCTTGGCAAGTCTTATCCCCATTTTGTGGGAGACGGGTGTCGGTTCCGATGTCATGAAGCCCATCGCTGCCCCTATCGTCGGCGGCATGATTACGTCAACGATTCACGTTTTGATTCTAGTGCCCGTGTTTTTTGCCCTGATGAAGGAGCGAGCATTGCGCCGCGGCAAGCTCCAGTCTCCCCCCATGACCGGCGAGAAGTAGCACAATTCGGATGATTTACAATCAAAAAGGCATCCTGCGTGAGAAGGTCATCGGGTTTGAATACAAGGAGGAATCCGAGGCTGAGATGAAGCAATTACTCTAAGGTGCAGTGGAGGATTCTCGGAGTCACGGATTGGTTTCTCGGTGCGGTATACTTCGGCCTCGAGCTTCCCCGTGCGAACTTCAATTTTGCTGGCCGTGTTGCTCTTGGTCATTGCCTGCGCGGGCACGCAATTGCCTGCGCCGAAGCCGGTTCCGCCTCCGCTGGAATTTTTGTCCGCGTGGGGGATTCCCGGTGACGATCCCGGTCAACTCGAGGCCCCGGTCAGCATCGCCGTTGACGCCGTCGGCAACATCTTCATCGCGGACATTCGCAAGGGCGCGACCCTAGTTCACAAATATGATTTCGCTGGTCATCCGCTACTCGCGTTTTTCGTGCAGGGGTGCCAGCGCCCGTCAAGCATCGCCGTGGACTGGGGCGGCGCCTTGTACCTGGTGGACCAGCGCCTGGGCGCGATTTACATTTTCAAGCCCGATGGAGAGTTGTTCAAGACGATTCGCCGAGCCGCCGGCCGGTCTCTGCAGGATATCGAAGGGTTTGCCGTGGACGTCGGCGGAAATCTCTATGTCGTCGAGACGAAGGCGAACCGTATTCTGAAACTCACCTGGCAGGGGCGCTTTCTGAAGAGCTGGGGAACAAAGGGAGGCGGCCCGGGGCAGTTCAATTCTCCGACGAAAGTTACGGTCGCGAATAATGGCTCCGTCTTCGTGGCGGACACGGGGAACCACCGCATTCAAGAGTTCAGCGCTGAGGGGGAGTTTATACGCGCCTGGGACTTCCCGTTCTCGTATCCCCCGGCGGGGGCCGAGGGCAACGAGGGATATGGACTAGCCGCCTCGGACAAATTCGTCGTCGCATCGGATCGTGGCAAGGGCATCGTCGAATTTTGGACGCTCGATGGCCAGCCAAAGATGAGCGTGGACAATCTGGCGCGCACCGCCTTTCCGCAGCCGCCCGTCCCGGCGGCTGTATCCTTGACTTCAAAAGGCGAATTGCTGGTGCTCGATGCAACTGCGCCGCGCGTCCTGCGATTCCGCATCAATTTCTGATTGTTTGCAAAGTGAAAGGAAGGCCTGACGTCGCATGGCGCTGTTCTTGAGTGAAGCGAATGTTCGCGGACTGCTGACGATGCCGCTGGCGCTCGAGGCGGTCGAGACAGCGTTTCACCGGCTCGGAGACGGAAGCGCGATCCTGCATTCGCGCCAGCGGCTGCACGTGCCGGGCCAGTCGTATCTCCACTACATGGCCGCGGGAGATGCAACCGGCGGCTACATGGGGATGAAAATCTATACGAGCTCGCGGGAAGGTCTGCGATTTCTGGTTCCGCTGTTCCGCGCCGCAACAGGCGATCTGGTGGCTCTGATCGAAGCGGACTATCTAGGCCAAGTTCGCACGGGCGCGGCGAGCGGCGTGGCAACGAAGTATCTGGCGCGAGAAAACGCTCGGGTCGCCGGAATTGTCGGCACCGGCTCTCAGGCGCGCACACAACTCGAAGCCGTCGCCGCGGTGCGCAAGCTTGACCGCGCTCGCGCCTTCGGCCGCGACGCGGACCGCCGCGCCCGGTTCGCCCGTGAAATGACGCAGCAGCTAGGCGTGCCGGTCGAAGCCGTCGCCTCGGCCGAACAGGCCGTGCGCGACGCCGACATCATCATCACCGCAACGACTGCATCGAATCCCGTGGTCGAAGGCCGCTGGCTGTGCGCGGGCGCGCACATCAACGCCATCGGTGCGAATTTTCCGCAGAAGCGCGAACTCGACGACGAGGCGGTGCGGCGCGCGGGGCTGATTGCAGTGGATTCGCGCGAACAATCGAAGGCGGAGGCGGGCGACTTGATCCACGCCTTCCAAGGGGACGAACGACGCTGGCCAGCGGTGCACGAACTCGCCGATATCGTCGCGGGACGCGTTGCCGGGCGCTCCGATGATCGCCAGATCACTCTCTTCAAATCCAACGGGATTGCCATCGAGGACATCGTCGTGGCCGGCCGCATCTATGAAGCCGCGCTCGAACGCGGAATCGGCACGCAGATTCCGGTGTGGGAAACGCGCGGCTTGCGGGAATAAGGCCCTCGAATCTAGTTGTGGGGTTTGCGCAAGCGATTGAAGAGCGCCTTGTGCAAGCGCTCACGGGTATCTTCCGGCAGAGGCACCGGTTCTGAGTTGCAGAAGATTTGGATCGTTTTCCTGGTCGTGTCCACTACGAGCCGGCAGTCTTCGCAATTCGTGAGATGGCGCTCGAGGTCCGCCAGCATCGCGGGATCCAGTTCGCCGTTGAGATAACTCGAAAGTTCCTTGACTACGCCTGTGCACTTCACGTCTTTTCACCTTTGCTAAAATAGCGGTTCAGTTTCTGCCGCAGCCTCAGCCGCGCGCGCAACAGCCGCGATTTTACCGCGGGAACGGAGAGGCCGAGGGCTTCGGCAGTCTCCTCGGTCGAAAGCTCTTCCATATCACGAAGCTGAAAAACGACTCGGAAGCCGGGCTCGAGCTCTCCGATTACCGTCGAAAGAATCTTGTGCATCTCGGTCTGGCCAAAGCGCTGTTCGGGAGTCGGACCCCAGTCTTCCACTTCACGGGGCATTGAGTCGTCTTCGGTCTGGATTTCTTCGTCGAGGGAGACCTGATTCGGCCTGCGCTTGCGCAGCTTCATCAGCGCCTGATTCACCGCGATGCGCACCAGCCAGGTATAGAAACGCGAATTCCCCTCGAATTCACCCAAATGCTCGAAGGCCTTCAGAAACGCCTCCTGCATTACGTCCTCGGCATCCTCGCGGTTTTGCGTGATGTTTTGGGCCAGGCGGAAGATTTTTCGCTCGTAACGGTTTACCAGCGTCTCGAATGCGGATAGATCTCCACCCTTGGCGGCAACTACAAATGCCGCTTCGTCATCGGGCTTCACGACTGGAGTCGCAGCCATTTTTGCGTTGATCGGGTCCAAGGGTAGCGCTCGCCGGGTCTGTCTCCGGCTCTCCGAAGGGTAGCATAAGCTGCCGGTGTTGCGCATAGCGCCACCGCCCTCCTATCGGACGCTCTGGACAGCCTCGGGGATGCAAGAAATTTCCGGAGAGGAGGGCTGCGCCGGGATGATAAACTGTCCATCCAATCTGGGTGCGGAGCCGCGGCGCTGGCGGCTCCAGGGGTCCGGCTGCCCAGAGAGAGAGCTGGATAGGTCGACCAGAGGCCAGAGGGCGCAATTTGGATATCACGACGGGTATCGCGAGCAGCAGTCGATAAACAGAATTCGCATTTTAGCGACAAGAAAGTCCGGCCGCTCGAGCCGAAAGGAAAAAGGCAATCATGGCAACCGCGACGCAAATTCAGGTGAAGCCGGGCAAATTGTTCATCGGGGGAAAGTGGGTGGACGCGACTTCCGGCAAAACTTTTCCGACGATCAATCCCGCCACCGGGGAAGTGATCACGCAAATTGCGGAAGGCGATGACCGCGATGTGGACGCGGCGGTGAAGGCGGCGCGCAAAGCCTACGAAAGCGGGGCGTGGCCGGAGATGAGCGCCTCCGAGCGAGGCCGCATACTTTGGAAAATCGGCGACCTGATCGACAAGTACAACGAAGAATTCGGCACGCTCGAAACGATCGACAACGGCAAGCCGATTTTCGAGTCGCGCCAAGTGGACATGCCCATGGTGGCGGAAGTGTTCCGCTACTACGCCGGCTGGGCCACGAAGATCCACGGCGAAACGGTTCCCGTGCGCGGGCCATTCCTGAATTACACGCTGCGCGAGCCGCTCGGCGTCGTCGCCGCGATTACGCCTTGGAATTTTCCGCTGCTGCTGGCGTCGTGGAAGGTAGCGCCCGCCCTCGCCGCTGGAAATACGGTCGTCCTCAAACCTGCCAGTTGGACTCCTCTGACGGCGCTGCGATTCGGCGAAGTCTGCCAGGAAGCGGGACTTCCCGATGGCGTCGTGAACGTGATCACCGGGCCCGGCGCGACCATGGGCAAGGCGCTGGTCCGGCATCCCGGCGTGGACAAGATTGGCATCACGGGCGAGACGAGCACGGGCCAGCAAATCCTCCGCGATTCAGCCGACACGCTGAAACGGGTGACTCTCGAGCTTGGGGGCAAGTCGCCGAACATCGTTTTCGCCGATGCCGATCTCGAAGCCGCGGTGCGTGGCGCGACCACGGGCATCTTTTATGGCAAGGGCGAGGTTTGCGCCGCGGGCTCCCGCCTCTTTGTGGACAAGAAAATCAAAGACGAGTTCATGCAGAAGCTAGTGGAGCGCACCAAGAAGCTGCAGCCAGGCGATCCGCTCGACCCGAAGACGCGCTTCGGCGCCTTGGTCAGCGAGCGGCAGATGAATACCGTCCTCGGCTACATCGAGAAGGGCAAAGCCGAGGGCGCCAAGCTGGTCGCGGGCGGAGAACGCGCGCGGGTCGGCGACGGGAAAGGCTTCTTCGTTCAGCCGACCGTGTTCGACAACGTGCGCAACGACATGACCATCGCGCGCGAAGAAATCTTCGGCCCGGTGCTGGCCACGATCGAATTCGGCAGCGTCGAAGATGCCGTGCGCGAAGCGAACCAGACGCCCTATGGCTTGGCCGCAGCGGTCTGGACACGCGACATCGCCAAAGCTCACCGCGTCGCGCGGATGCTCCAGGCCGGCACCGTTTGGATCAACACGTACAATAACTATGATCCCGCGGCGGCTTTCGGCGGTTATAAAATGAGCGGCTATGGCCGCGAGCTGAGCATGCACGCGCTTGAGAGCTACACCCAGGTAAAGAGTGTCTGGGTTAACTTGAAGGACTGAAATCTTGCGCACACTGCCCGATTATCTACGAAAAGGAATGAAGCTGGTCCTCGTTGGATTCAATCCCGGCGAGCGCTCCGTGCGCGTCGGCCATTATTACGCGGGCCGCGGCAATCAATTCTGGCCGCTGCTCTACGAATCCGGTGTTGTCCCCGAGCCGCTCGAATACAAAGACGACCGCCGGATGATCGAGTTCGGCATCGGCCTGACCGACCTCGTGAAGCGCCCCACGCGCGGCGTGGAAGAAATCGAGCGGCGCGAATACCTCGAAGGACGGGTCTTGCTGGCGCAAAAGCTCGAAGAACTTCGCCCGAGCGTAGTCGCCTTCAACGGAAAAATGGTCTATGAAAAATTTGCCGGGCGCCCCTGCAAGCTCGGCTTGCAGAAGGAACGGATTTACGGCGCACAAGTGTTCGTGCTTCCTTCGACCAGCGGGCAAAACGCGAAGGGCAGCGGCGTGAAGATGCGCTACTTCCGGCAATTGGCCGCCGTGTTGCAGCGGCTGAAGGACTAGGGAAAAACAGCCCGTGGCGGATTCCGTGCCCACGACCGCAGCCAGTGCACCCGTGCTCGAGGAGCGTGCGGGCGCGATTGTCACGCTCCGCATGAACCGGCCGGAGCGATTGAACGCGCTGAGTGTCGAATTGGGCCGCGCGCTGGTTGAGGCGCTCCATCGGGCGGGCGCCGACCCCGGAGTGCGCGTGATCGTGTTGACTGGCGCGGGACGCGGCTTCTGCGCCGGGGGCGATTTGGCCCTGCTGCACGACGTTCGCCAGCGCAATGCGAGCCATGAACTCGAGAAACTGTTGCGCGCCGGCAAGGAAATCTGCCTGGCGATTTGTGACATGCCTAAGCCGGTGGTCGCATCGGTCAACGGCCCCGCGGCGGGCGGCGGGATGAATCTCGCGCTGGCCTGCGACATCCGCATCGCGTCGGACCAGGCGTCGTTCAGCGAAGCCTTTGCGCGGCTGGGGCTGTTCCCCGATTTCGGCGGCACCTATTATTTGCCAAGGCTCATCGGCGCCGCGCGCGCTACGGAGTTGTTCTGGACCGCCGAGGCAATTTCGGCGGCGGATGCGCTCCGGCTTGGGATCGTCAGCCGCGTGGTGCCGCAGGAGAGGCTGGAGGCGGAAACGCGAGCCCTGGCCGAACGGCTTGCCGCTGGGCCGCCGCTCGCGGTGAGCGCAGTGAAGCAGACGATTGTCGCCAGCGATCGCGCTGCACTCGAACACGCCCTCGACGAGGAGATTCGCCACCAAGTGGAATGCTTCGAGTCGGCCGATTGCCTCGAAGGGCTCGAAGCTTTCTTGGCGAAGCGCAAGCCTGTTTTTCAGGGCCGCTAGCGCCTCCGCAGCCGCCAGCTCAACCGTATTGACTCCTCGGACGAAATGAGGTTTGCTTCGTTCGCGAACCTGGCTGCGAAACGCTGGTGAATGGCTCAGAAGAGACGCCGCCGAACGGCGCAACGGAGTGGACGGTGACGACAGGCGCACAAATCGAACCAGAGAAACGCGACTACACATCCGGCGAGCTGATGGTGGCCGCCGCGGCGCGCGAAATCGCCGACGGCGAGCTGGTTTTCGTCGGCATGCGCCTGCCCATGCTCGCCTTCCTGGTCGCCAAGCGCACCCACGCGCCGGGCGCGATCGGCCTCTACGAAAACGGCGTCCTCCGCGAAACGCCTGCGCCGGAATTGCTCTACACCATGGCCGATCCGCCGAATCTGCGCGGCGCCACTCTCTGCTCGCAAATGCTCGACGTGATGGCGCTGCTGCAGCAGGGCCGCGTCCACGTCGGCTTTCTCGGCGCCGCCGAAGTGGATCGCTTCGGCAATTTGAATTCGACGTGGGGACATCGCGACGGGCAAACCTTTCGGCTGCCCGGCTCGGGCGGCGCGTGCGACATCGCGTGCCTGGCGCAGCGCACCGTCGTCCTGATGTCGCACGAGCGCAGCCGCCTGAGCGACCGCGCCAACCACATCACTTCGCCCGGTAACGGCCGCGGCAACGGCTGGCGAGTGGCGCAGGGGCTTCCGCCGCGTTCGGGGCCATCCGCGCTGATCACGACGCTCGGCGTCCTGCGCTACGGCAGCGATGGCGAGGCTTTCCTCGCGTCGGTGCATCCGGGCGTGCGCGTGGAAGAAGTGCTCACAAACACGGGCTGGACGTTGTCCGTTGCCGACGAGTTGGTCGAAACGGCGGCGCCGACCGCCGCCGAGCTTGCCGCCATGCGGTCGCTCGATCCCAATCATTTCTGGACGCGCTGACAATGAGCAAGACCTCAAAGCTTGTCACGATGCAGGAAGCCATCGCGCGCCACGTGCCGTCCGGCTCGATGGTGCTAATGGGCGCGCAGATGGAGCAGATGATCCCATTCTCGGCCGGGCACGAGCTGATTCGCCAGAGCCGGCGCGACCTCACGATGGCCGGGCCGATCTCCGATATTCTGTTCGATCAGATGATCGGCGCCGGATGCGTCTCGCGCGTGATGGCGGCGTGGGTCGGCAACGTTTCGGCCGGTGTGGGGTATTGCCTGCGTCGCGCCGTCGAGCAGAATGTGCCGCGCCGCGTCGAGATGGTGGACTATTCGAATTTCACGATGGCGCTGGCACTGCACGCGGGCGCACTTGGCGCGCCGTTCATGCCGACGTACGCGACCCTCGGGAGCGACCTGCTCGCAAAGAACGGCAACCTGCGCGAATTCTCCTCGCCCGTCAACGAGGAAAAACTGGTGGCCGTGCGCGCGCTGCGCCCCGACGTCGCCATCCTGCACGTGCAGCGCGCCGACGAATTCGGCAACGCGCACATTTGGGGCAGCCTGGGCGTGGCCGTGGACGGCGCGCGCGCCTCGCGCAAAGTGATTGTCGTCGCCGAAGAAATCGTGCCGCCCGAGGTGATTGCCTCGGATCCAAACCGCACCCTCGTTCCCGGTTTCTTGGTCAGCGCGGTGGTGCACGATCCCTGGGGCGCGCACCCCTCGCCCGTGCAGGGTTACTACGGGCGCGATCACGCGTTTTTCACGCAGTATCATGAACAGAGCCGGAAGCTCGAGGACTTCGAGCACTGGCTCGAGCGCTGGGTCGTGCGCGTGCCGGATCGCCGCGAATATATGAGCCAACTCGGCGCGTGCCGCAGCGAAGCTCTCGGCGTCCGAGAGCATGCCTATTCGGCGCCGGCCGATTTCGGCTATTGAGCGCAGAGCCGCGTTGCGAGCGGCATTTAGGGCGAACGGGATTCAACCTCGATGAACGACATCCAAATCGAACCGCGCGATGTGAAGCAGCGCCTGGACCGCGGCGAAAAGTTTCTTTTCGTGGACGTGCGCGAGCCTGGGGAACACCAAATCTGCAACATCGAATGCGCGAAACTGATTCCCCTCGGCCAGATTCCGGCGAGTCTTGCGGAACTTGAAGAGGCCGGCGATGTGGTGCTCTTCTGCCACCACGGGATGCGCAGCCTGGATGCGGCAGCGTGGCTGCGCTCGCGCGGCGTCGAAGGAGCGCGTTCGATGAGCGGCGGCATCGAGCGGTGGGCAGCCGAAATTGATCCGCGCGTGCCGCGGTATTAGTCTGGCATGGCTCGTCATCGCGTCATCGGAGAATCCCGACCCGTGACTCCAATTATCGACATTCACATCCATATCCAGCCGCTGGACATGTTCAAGCCGCACGCGCATGAGCTGATCAAGCGGGGCCGGCGCGATTACGACGAAGTGGAAAAATATTCTTCGAGCCCGGCCGAGTTCCTGAAGTTTCTCGACGCCGTGGGAATCGAGCGTGCCGGCCTGATCAACTACGTCAGCCCCGACGTAATCGGTTTCCCGCCGGAAGTGAACGAATGGGTCGCGCGCTATTGCTCGGCGGATCCGCGCCGCCTGCTGGCGTTCGGATCGGTGCATCCGAAATATGTGGCGGACGCGGGCGCCGAAGTCGACCGGCTCGCAAAGATGGGCATTCGCGGGCTGAAGGTCCATCCCTC
>JBGQEW010000024.1:0-23344 GCA_041496565.1 Terriglobia bacterium
CATATCGCCGTAGTAATACGATCCCGCCATTTGCGAGCCAGTCAGACTGTGTGTGTAACTCCGCGCCGCTTGCCCATTGAAAACCCAATTCGGCGTGAGCTTGATCCGCGAATCGAGCGAAAACACTCGGTTCGAACTGGGCCCAAAATCGCGGCTGCTGACGAACATTCCCACCGAGGACTGCGACCCAAACTCGCGCTGCACGCGCACGACGCCAATGCCGGCCCGGTCGCCGTGGTTGGGATTCGAGGCAGGCAAACTTTTCCCTTTGGCGCGATCGTCAATCAACAGCCCCGCCACGGCCCATCGGTTCACTTTGCCCGTCAGGCGGGCGCCGAACTGCGGGTCCGCAATCGTGCGCGAGAAAAACAGGTCCACTGGCGTCTGAAAGTAGCCGGCATTCTCGATGAAGAACGGCCGTTTCTCGGGGAAAAACACTTCGAAGCGCTGGTCCACGGTTACCTGCGGCTCGTCCGATTCCACCTGGCTGAAATCAGGATTCACCGTCGTGTCAAGCGTCAACGCGTCGTGGAACACGAATTTGGAATCCATACCGCCGCGCTCGTCGTCCGTGTTCCGAAACGCCGGAATCGACTGATCGAGGAAGCGCGCCTTCGCAAACAAGCCATAGGGAATGAATTGCACGTTGTGGCTCGGCGACAGGTGATCGAGCCCCTGCAGCGTGGCGAACTGTTGCGTGATTCCCTCGACGCGGCGGGTCACGTAGGGCCAGAAGTCCACTTCGTTGGATCGAATGATCACTCGATCCAGCGCGATTCCCCAGGTCTGAACGTCGTCCGGGGAAAAACGGAGACTCTTAAAGGGAATCGAGAACCAAACAACGAATCCATCGGGCGTAAGGCGGCCGTCGGAGTGCCACAGCGTGTCAAAGCTGAAGTCATTGCCCTGGCCCTCCGTCAGGATGCCGTCGAGTTGAACGCCTAGGGGGTTCGTCGCGAAAATATAAGCATGGCGTCGATCGTGAAACGTGTCGAGATAAACGGCCACTTGGTCGTCGTCGCCGATGTCTTCCCTCTTGGCCAGGTGGGCGCGTGCCTTGCCCGGCGCGTCTTTGCAGACAAAAACGATGTAGAGATTTTTCTCGTCGTAGGAAAGATAGGCGGTGGTGGACTGGCTCGCGGCAGTTCCATCACCGGGATCGCGCTGACGAAAATCGGTGGCGACCGCTTCCGCCTCTCGCGGCTTGCGCCCCAGAAAATCTTCGATCTTCGGCGCACGCGATACTCGCGGGATGCGCAACGTCGGAATCGAATTTGCCTTGGCCGCTGGCCGCTGCGCCACGGCCGGCTGAGCACACAAGCCTGCAGCCAGAAGAGCGCCCACCAGGGCGCAGGCCCTTACAATTTGAGTCATGGGATTCGGTCGTATATACTTCCTCGTAAACTGGATGGCAAGTGGAATTTTCGCCCGTTTGTCGCAACCAATCTCCATATGCCCTTAGCTAAGATTCGCCACAGGCTCTATGGACACCTCAGAATCCCCTGTGTCAAGATGAGCAAAGCGGCGCTTTCGCCGTACGGGGTGCACCGTCCGCCCCATGAGGGAGGTGGATAAAATGTACTTCGAGCAGTTTTACCTAGCCTGCTTGGCGCATGCCTCCTACATGGTCGCTTCCGAAGGAATCGCGGCGGTCGTGGACCCGCAGCGCGACGTGGAAATCTACCTCGAAGAAGCGTCGAAGCAGGGTTTCCGCATCGCACACATCATCGAAACGCACCTCCATGCCGATTTTGTCTCGGGGCATCGTGAGCTTGCAGCACGCACGGGCGCGACAATCCATGTTGGTGCGAAGGCGGGCGCTCTCTATCCGCATCACGCCGTGAAGGAAGGCGATGAAATCTGCTTCGGCCGGGCCGTGGTGAGGTTTCTCGAGACCCCGGGCCACACGCCGGAGAGCCTTTGCGTTCTCGTGACGGACCTCGACCGCTCTGCCGAACCCTGGGCTGTGCTCACCGGCGACACGCTATTTATCGGCGACGTTGGCCGGCCCGATCTTTCCCCTGATCACACTCCCCAGCAACTCGCCGGCCTTCTCTACGACAGTCTTCACAATAAGTTGCTGAAACTCCCGGACAGCGTTGAAGTCTATCCCGCGCACGGCGCCGGCTCGCTCTGCGGCCGCAACATCAGCCAGGAGCGGCGCTCGACGATCGGCCAGGAGCGCGCGCGCAACTATGCCTTGAAGCCGATGAGACGGGATGAATTCGTGAGCCTGCTGACAGAGGATCTCCCGCCGCGCCCGGAATATTTCCTGCGCGACGCGGAGATCAACCGCGGCGGCGCTGCTCCGCTGAAGGACCTGCCGCCTTTGCCGGCGCTTTCGCCGCAGGAAGTGGCCCGCCACCAGGCAAGTGGCGCCGTCGTGCTCGACACGCGCACGGCCGCACAGTTCGGCGCGGGGCACGTTCCGAATGCGATTCACATCGCGCTCTCGGGGCAATACGCTTCGTGGGCCGGCATCGTGATCGGGCTCGATCAGCCGATCGTGCTCGTCGCCGAGGACCCACAGCAAGTGGAGGAATCGAGGATTCGACTGGCTCGCGTGGGTATCGAAAAAATCGCCGGCCAACTCGAAGGTGGCGTGCTCGCCTGGGAGCGCGCGGGCTTGCCGCTGGATCAAGTCCCTCAGATTTCAGTCCTCGATCTCTATCAGCAGATCTCCGAACAGCCCGAATCGCTTCAGATCGTGGATGTGCGGAAACCGGCGGAATGGGAAACCGGCCACATACAAGGCGCGCGGCTTAAACCGCTCGATCGCCTCCGCACAATGCTAGAAGACCTCGATCCGCATCAACCCGTTGCCGTGCACTGCAAGAGCGGCTATCGCAGCTCGATTGCAAGTAGCCTGTTGCAGCGCGCCGGATTCCACCAGGTGTTTAACGTTGTGGGCGGCTTCGACGCCTGGCAAGCGCAAAAGCTGCCTTTTGCTGGCCCTGCGGAGCAAGCGCGCGCCTACTCCAACTGAGCGGCAATTCCGGAAAATCGCCGCGGCATTCATCCTGCTCAGGCCGCGTTTTCAGGTGGCAAGATTTCGTAGCGGAACGAGATTGTCGCGGTCTTGCGCAGCATCGCCGCCACCGAACAGTATTTCTCTTCGCTCAGCTCGATAGCGTGGCGGACCGCGGCATCGTCGAGCTTCCCGCGCAACCGGTAGACAATCTCGAGCTTTGTCCACACCTGCGGCGGATCCGGTGCTCGCTCGCCCGAGACATTTACTTCGAGGGCATCGAGCTTCTGTCGTTTCTTCGCAAGCACGATAACCACGTCGGTGGCAGTGCAGGCTCCCAGCGCTGCCAGAAGCATCTCCATCGGCCCCGGCGCCAGGTTGCTTTTTCGGTCGGAATCAAATGCGACTTCGTGTCCAGACGGCAACGCCGCCCGAAACTCTTCCTGTCCCACCCATTTCACACTTGCGGTTTGCATTGCCACCCCCGTACAGAAGGGTAGCGTTTCGCGGCAGAAAATCAAAGCCTGACGAAATAAACCAAACGAGGCGAGTGTGATTGAATTCGCTGCACAGAAGACACCGCAGGAATGACCGCGATTAGGCGGGGGCTTCGGTGGAATCTGCCACTGGCACGCTGACTTGGACGAGGGGGCGGGGCTGCCGCCGCATCACTTCGATGAACACGCGTAAGAGCTCGGGATCGAACTGGGTCGCGGAGCAACGCTCGAGTTCGGCAAACGCGTCGTCCGGGGTGCGGGCCTTCTTGTAGGTGCGGTCGGAGGTGATGGTGTCGTAGGCATCGGCAATGGCGATGATTCGTGCGCCGAACGGAATTTGTTCGCCCCCCAGGCAGTCGGGGTATCCCGAGCCGTCGTAGAACTCGTGATGGTGCAGCACCATTTTCTGGATGCGCCCAAGAGTGCCCAGCGGCTCCAAGAGCTTCGCCCCAAGCTGCGTGTGACTCTTCATGGTGTCCCACTCCGAAGCATCGAGCGGGCCAGCCTTGTTCAGGATTGCTTCCGGGATCCCAACTTTGCCGACATCGTGCAGCAGCCCCGCCAGGCGCATCTCTTCGATTTCGGCCGGCCCCAGACTTAGGCCCTGTGCAATCATTGCGGCGTACGCTGAGACTTTCTTCGAGTGGCCCTGGGTGTACGGATCTTTCGCGTCAACCGCGAGGGCCAGCGACGTCACGGTGTCCACGACTGCGGAAGGCAATTGCTCCGCGGTAGTCAGGTCTTCCTGCGACGTCAGCGAACGCGTGAAGTGCTCGAGGCGCTGGAGAATCTCCTCAAATGCTTGCGGGCCGGTCGAGAATTGCCGCTTCAGCGTGACGCCCAGATACGCTTCGAGCACGTCGCGCTTCCACTTCTTCGTTTCGTTCGAATCGTTCTGCTCCGCCGTGGAGACCGCGTTGCCGCCCTGGTGCTTCGAAAGGTACATGGAGGAGTCCGCCACTTGGATCAATTCCTGCGGCGTGGATCCGTGGAGCGGGAAAGCGGCGATGCCGAAGCTCGCGGTGATGTTCTTGTCGTGCAGCAGCGGATCGGAAGCGACGGAGCTGCGCAACTTGCTGGCGAGTTGTCCCGCTTGATCCGCATTGGTCTCCGGCATCAAGATGACGAATTCATCGCCGCCGTAGCGCGCCACCACATCGGAGCGCCGGCAACTTTCTTCCAAGATGGAGCCCACGCGCTGGAGCACCGCGTCGCCCTCCAAGTGCCCGTAGAAATCATTGACGAATTTGAAGCGGTCCAGGTCCATCAGCACGAGCGAGAAGGGGCGCCCGGCGCGCGTGGATCGTTTCCATTCCGCCGAGAGCGCTTCCATCAGGAAGCGATGTGTCTTCACGCCTGTCAGTCCGTCGGTGATGGCTTGTTCCTGCGCCTTCTGGAACGTCAGGGCGTTATGCAGGGCGCCAGCGAATAGATCGGCCAGCGTGCGCAGAAGCAGAATTTCTTCCTCGGGGAAATCGCAGGGATCGGCGGATTCCGCATAGAGCACGCCGAGCAACTGATCAGCATAGGTAATGGGCAAGGCGATCGCCGACGCGGTGTCCGGCAGCACCGGCCGTGGCGAATTGAGGTGGACATCGTTCACCATCACCATCTGTCCGGTCCGCGCCACTTGCCCGACCAGACCTTCTCCCAGTGCGATCCGGCGTCCCAGCGCCGACCGGCGGCGGCCGGCTTCGGCCTGAATCACGAGTTCCTTGGCCGAATAGTCCAGGATGGCAATACCGATGTCGTCGTACGTCAGGCCGTCTTCGAGCTCCGCCGCGATCTTCGCCAGCATTTCATCGGGATTGAGCGTGGTGATCGCGTGGCCAGAGAGGTTGTTGAGTAGAGTCAGGTGGTGCGATTTCTTCTGTTCCTCAGCGAATAGCCTCGCGTTCTCGATGGCGACGCCGGCTTCTCCGGCCAGCACACGCAGCAGTTCCAAATGCCCCTCATCAAACAGGCGCTCCTGGCGGCTGTGCACCGCCATCACTCCGATCGCGCGGTCATAGAGCACCAGCGGAACGCCGCAGAAGCACCCTCTCGGCTGCAACGGTTCCACGCCCAGTTTCCGGGCTTCCTCGACGAAGTTGTCGCGGATCAGCATGGGCTGCCGCGTGCGGATCATGTATTCGGTCAGGTGGTTGCCCACAGGACGCGCCCGCTTCGGCCCGCGCACGCCGTCCACCACGTCCAGCTCAAAGCGGATTTCCTCGCGCCGGCTGTCGTAAAAGCCGATATAGAAATTACTGACGTCGAACAGCCGTTTCATCTCGGTGTAGATTTTTTCGAAGAGAGTATCGAGATCCAGCGTCGAACTCAGCGCGCGGCCGATTTCGTTCAAGATGTGCAGCTCTTCGCTGCGGCGCGCCGTCTGCTGAATCAGATAACTATTCTCCACCGCCATCCCGATTTGGTGTCCCAGGGCCAGCAGCAGCCGCAGCTCGGCCGGCGTGAAGGGCCGGTGGTCCGGAGTCCCCAACAGCAGGACGCCGAACGCACGCTCCTTCGCTTGCAAACTGATTCCCACAACTGTGCGCAGGCCCTGCGCCACCAGCAGTTTTCGCACCCGGCGGAATGGCTCCTCGCGATCGAGCGCCACCCAGGCCTGGTCGCGCGCCAGGTCGGGCAGCACTACCAGGCCCCCTAGTCCCGCGACCAGCCGGACAACGTAATCGTCCAAGTCTTCTTCCTGCACATCCGCGCAGAAGGCCTCCGAGAGTCCCGTCGCAACCACGGAAGTCGGCCCGTGGATGTCGCCATAATGGAGACACAGCGCCCCGGCAGGAATTCGGACCACGTTCAGCACTCGGTCGAGCGCTTGCGCGAGCATTTTCTGAATTTCACCGCCCACGAAACTCGACGTGGCGAGGTTCAAATTCGAAAGCGCCAGCATGTTGTGCTCGACGCGCCGGCGCTCTTCCTCATACACCGTCATAACCATCAGCACGCCGGCGAAGAGTTGTGGCAACAGCATCGGCAGCCGCAGATCAGCATCTTTGAGCCACACGAAGCGATTCTGGAATGCCGTCCCGAACAACAAGAGACCCCAGGCAAGGAAGGCCAACCCCAAGAGATGATCCGCGTGTGAACCCTGCTTCTTTCCTTCCCTCCAAAAGATCCCGGCGACGGCGACCAACAGCAGCGCGACTCCGAAACTTAACGGTATCTCAAAGCGGCCGTATTGGTTGGCGGCGGCCCAGGCCGCGGCCGCCAGTGCTGCCATGCTTGCGGTGCGTATCCATACCGTCCGGTGCGAATAGAGTTGGGCGGCGCAGAGGAAGAACAGCGCCGCGAGCGCCATCATCCAAGAATTGATTCCTTGCTGCCACTGGCCCAGATTTCCACGCATCGGGAATACGCGGCCGGAGGATTGCAGCGCGACCAACACCCATGCGCCGGACCACGCCAGCAAATATCTCTGGCGCTTCAGGCTATACATGTAGGCAAAGAACGCGGCAAGCAAGGCCGCTCCAGCGCACATCACGCAGGCGACCATGAATTGACCGGTCAGCAATTCAGCGCTCCGAGGGACGTCGGTGAGATACCCGTCCGAGCATAACAGAAATCAATCGAGCGGAATCCTGAGGCTCGAGCCAGCGTTTCGTCGGAATCAATGCTCGCTCAAGCGCATGCAAGCCGCTCACAAAGCATGGCCAAATGACCGAGCACTCTGCGGAGGAGCTGAGGATAGCCGCTGGATCGCGGCGGAGCAAGAGTACGAGCGTACCGGCATGGCGCACTTGCGTGATTCAGTTGAGTGATACCCACTCCGGAGGGGGGGCTCGATTTTGAAATGCGGTTCCGATAAGATGGCTTGCTCTTGCTGTTGGATAAGGCTCCACTGAGAGCAGAGGGCAATTCAGTCGGCAATGTCATCCCCAGGAAAGCCGCGCGTTCGATTCGCTCCATCGCCAACGGGCTATTTGCACGTGGGCGGCGCGCGCACCGCACTTTTCAACTGGCTGTTCGCGCGGCACGAAGGCGGCACGTTTGTCTTGCGCGTGGAAGACACCGACGTCGAGCGCAACCGCCCCGAGCTGGTGGATGGAATTCTCGAAAGCCTGCGCTGGCTTGGCGTCGAGTGGGACGAAGGTCCTTACTTCCAATCGAAGCGGCTGGAGATGTATCGGGCTGCCGCGGAACGCTTGCTCACGAGCGGTGCGGCGTATGCGTGCTATTGCAAGCCCACACAATACGCGGGCGGCGATGCCGTAGTCCAGAACACGGACGAAGGTGACGCCGAGCAACCCAAAGTCGCGCGCAGCGCGCCTTGTCCGTGCCGCAATCTCACCGCCGAAGAACGCGCCGGAAATGAACGCGCGGGCCTGCCGCGCGCGATCCGTTTCGCAGTTCCGCGCAGCGGGGTGACCCGATTCGACGATGCCGTATTCGGCGCGCGCGAAGTCCAGAATGTAGAAATCGAAGACTTCGTTCTGCTGCGCTCGAACGGACTGCCCACCTACCAGCTCGGCGTTGTCGTGGACGACGTGGACATGCGCATTACCCACGTCATTCGCGGCGCCGATCATCTTTCGAACACGCCGAAACAAGCGCTGCTCTACCAGGCTCTGGGCGCCACGCCGCCGATTTTCGCGCACGTACCGCTCATTCTTGGTCCGGATCGCACTCGGCTTTCGAAGCGCCACGGCACCACCAGCGTCGGGTCCTACACCGAGGAGGGCTTCCTCCCCGAAGCGTTTCGCAACTTCCTTACTCTGCTCGGCTGGTCGCCGGGTGACGATTCGGAATTCCTGCGCACGCCGGAGCTCGTCGAGCGGTTTTCGCTAGCTAACGTCAGCCGCACGAACGCTATCTTCGATCGTGCCAAGCTCGAATGGTTTAACATGCAGTATCTGCACAATCTTCCCGTCGGCGAATTGTTGCCCTACGTCGAAGCCGAGCTTCGCCACGCGGGGCTCTGGCGCGACGAATGGGCATCAAGCGAGCGGGCCTGGCTCGAGCGCACGGTGGATTTGATCCGGCCGCGCACCCGCCTGATGAAGGATTTTTCAACCTGGGCGCGCGGGTTTTTTACCGACGCCTTCGAATACGAAACCGAGGCCCGCGAGAAATTCTGGAAGGACGAACGCCTGCCCGCCTTTCTCGGCAAGCTTGCGGACGCGCTCGCTGCGCTGCCCGACTGGAATCACGACGCCTGCGATCACGCCCTGCGCGAGCTCGCTGCGGCGGAAGGCGTTAAGGCAGGACTGTTGATCAACGCAGCTCGCGTGGCGCTGCTCGGTCGAGCCGTGGCTCCACCGCTCTTCGATACGATGCTGGCGCTCGGCAAAGAGCGCGTCGTCGGCCGCCTGCGCCGTGCGCTGCCCGCCGTCGCCCCCCGCTAATCCCTCAACGCCACGACGGTTCAAAGGCCGCCCGTATAAAATCCTGACGACGCCTTACTTTCTAGAATTGGATTTCTCGGCCGAGAAGATTTCAGGATGAACGCTTCTTGCGTTTGCGCCCGCGGGAGCGATTTCTACTCTCACAGAGATTGGGATCTTCACGGGGGGCAGACACGTGGTGTCATTGCAGGCTTGATAACGCAGGACCATCGGAATTGCAACGGAGCCGAGCGGCGCATCGGCCGCAGCTTCGATGCGCACACGAAGGGGGACGCGGCCCGTGTAAACGAGCAGAGGCGTTTGCGAGAAGACAAATTTCCTGGCCTCGCCCGGGGGATAGATAGTCTCGACTTCGCGCAAGCCTTTCGGCAGTTGCGCGGTTAGAGTGGTCGGAATCAGGAATTCATCGGCGGGTTTGTTGTTGTTCATGTGGTAGCCGTTGCGGATTTCCGCGATCACCGCCACTTCGAAGGTGCGGCCCCGCGGCACCGGCGCGAGTGAGACGTAGGCCTGCGGCTTTACTATTGCAGCCGCGGCCGCAATCGCCGGGGATTCCTGCGGCGATGCGCCCGCACCGCGAACCGCGCGGATCGCAGGAGAGCAGAGCAGGAATAACAGCAGCGCTGATGAACGAGTCCGCATTCCTACACCGCCACCGGCGAGCCGAGCTGCTGCGTGAGGATACGGCTCATCACTTGCATCAGGGTCTCACCCGTCTTGTCCAGCACGAACGCATTCGCGGCATCGGACCATCCGAGCTTGAAGCTTGTCGTCAACGCTGAAATCCAGATTTGCCGCACCGGAGTGTTCGGACTGATGACGAATCGAGTCTCCTCGGCATCCTCGAACAGGATTTCGAGCTTCCCGCTCCCGCCTTCCACTTCAAAGTCGCGCTCATCGCCGAGCGCGAGCAGGCGTTTGCGCAAGGCTTCGAGCGCTTCATCGCATTTCTTCTGAAATTCGTGTTCGTCCAACATCTAAAGCAGCCCTCGGATGTCTTTCTCGAGCGTGTCCTGGTTCACCAAGCCGATGATGCGCTTGACGACCTTGCCGTCGCGTGAAATCAGCACGCTCGTAGGAAATCCGATCAGTCCACCGAACTTCTGCGCGATCTCCTCGTTGCCGAGCACGATGGGATAATTCATCGTGAGCTTTTGTCCGTCCACGTCGAACTTCTGATTCTGCACGTACGGCTCGACGACTTTCTTCCCCTCGTCATCCATGGCCACGCCGAGAATCGTGAAGCCCTTGTCAGCATATTTGTTTTGCAACTGGATCAGCCCGGGGATTTCAATCTTGCACGGCTCACACCAGGTCGCCCAGAAATTGACGAGCACGGCCTTGCCTCTGTAGCTCGCCAGCGTGACATTTTTGCCCTGCAGATCCTGAAACGTCACGTCCGGCTCGTTGGGCAGGCCTTTTTTCGCCGTCTCGTTCTCGGCGGATTTACTGCCCTGCAACGAATGGCACGCCGGCAAAATCCCCAAGGCCGTGAGGGCGAGTGTGGCAATCGTTCGAGAGAAAGTTCGCTTCACTGAAACTCCATTCACCACGAGAAACGGTTCAAGAAGGCAAGTTTGCCCGACAGCCACGTCAGCCGATTCACAAAAATCAACCCGCCGATGCCCAGTAGAAGAATACCGCTAAAAACCTCCACCATGTGCATGTACCGGCGAAGCCGTTGATAGAATCGCAGGAATTGCCCGATGCCCAGCGCAGTCAGAATAAATGGGATCGCCAGGCCCGCCGAATACACCGCAAGCAGGAATACGCCCTGTGCGATCGTGTCGCGCGTCGCCGCAAGGCCGAGCACGGTGGCGAGAATGGGTCCGATGCACGGCGTCCAGCCGAATGCAAACGCAAACCCCATCAGAAAGCCGCCCCACGCTCCGGGCTGTCCGCCGAGGTGCCGGAAATGCACGTCGCGGTTCAGCCAGCGTGAAAGAATGGGGCCGAGCAGGAAAATCAACGAGACGGAAATCAGTTGAACGGGCAGGAGTCTGTGCCCGCTTTCCGGAAACTGCCACGCGGACAGCCCTGCTGCCGCCACGAGCATGATCCCGATTGCGAGGCCCACTTTCACGGGAATGTTTCCCAGCCATCCCATCAGGTGCAGACCAAATAGAACAATTACAGCTCCCGCAAGCGGCGCCAGCAAATTGCGATTGCGCAGCAGGAAGGAACCCACGGCACTCGCGGAGGCGCCAAACGTCACGAAGACGATCGAAAATCCCGACACGAACGCCAGCGACGATTTCAGCAAGCCGCCTCGCGGCGCCTGGCCCTGCTTGAGCTGTTCCACTCCGATGCCCGATAGCATGGAGACGTAGCCGGGCACGAGTGGCAACACGCACGGCGACAAGAACGAAACGAGTCCGGCCACAAACGCTGCGAATATGGAAACGTCCATCGTGTTTATCTACGCCATCTAGAGGAGTTTGGATGCCCGAGATTGCCCCAAGTTCCAAACTCGCAGTTCCATTTTCCCACACTCCCCAGCTCGATTCCGCTGCTATCTCGACTGCGACTGCCGAGATTCCCACCAGGTGTCGGTGAAATCATCCTGCAACCGCAAGTTTGTCCTAACTGACTTCGACTCTAACTAACTGACCAGAAAGCTTCTTACGGCCGTTGTCTGCCTGGCATTCAGCATGCCTCAAATCATCGCGCTGGCTCGACAAGCCAGAGCCAAGCGTCGAAGCCACGAAGGGGGATGCGATGACACCGAATCAAATCACCGCGCTGCGCGTCGGGATGGCCTTTGCCGCCGTGGCATTCTTCGGGCGCAACATCTGGGCTGACGCCGGTGCGCTCGCGCTTACGGTCACGGCCATCAGTCTCGACGCGCTCGATGGCTATCTCGCCCGCCGTCGCAAACTCTCGACGCCGCTCGGCGCGCAGCTCGATATCCTGGGCGACCGCGTTGTCGAAAACCTCTTTTTCACATTCTTCGCGGTCACCGGGCTCGTCTCGTTCTGGGTGCCGGTGCTTTTCTTCGTTCGCGGAACGCTCACCGATTTTCTGCGCGGCATTGCCGCGCTCTCGGGCCGCTCCGGTTTCGGAAAAAACTCCATGCTCGAGACCTGGTGGGGCCGGATGCTAGTGGCCTCGCGCGCAAGCCGTGCGGCCTACGCCACGCTGAAATGTGTCTGCTTCTGCTACTTGGGAACGCAACTCACGCTCTTGCACGTCTCGTCGCCGGCGCTGGCCGGGCGCCCGATGTATTGGTTCGCGTGGACGGCGCAAGCGCTCGTCATCGCGACGGTGGCGTTCTGCATCGTACGTGCCCTCCCAGTGATTTGGGAAGGCAGGCGTTATTTTGACGGTCTCACCACTTCGAGAAAAGTGGCAGAAGGAATAGCACGATGAGCCCTGCATCGAATTGCGCTGCCTTTTTCGATCTCGACGGCACTCTGCTCGCGCCGCCTTCGCTCGAGCAGAGATTCATTCGCTACCTGCTCGCGCGAGGTGAGCTCGGCATCACGGCTGGGCTGCGCTGGTTCGAACAATTCCTGCGACAGATCGGAAGCGATCCACACGCCGCCACGGAGGCAAACAAGGCGTATCTCACCGGCCTGCCGGTCACGCTCGCGGACGACTGGGCAGCCTGGAGCGCGTCTGAAACCCTGCCGGTCTTCGCCGAAGGCTTGCGCCGATTGGATTGGCACGCGGCGCAGGGACACAAAATTGTTCTCCTTAGCGGCACGCTCTTCCCGCTTGCGCAGGCGATTGCGAACCGCCTGCCGGTCCCGGTCCTCGTTTGCGCGACCGAGCTCGAATCCCACGACGGCTACTGGACGGGATACCCCCGCGGCGAACTTGTCTCGGGTGACCAAAAAGCACGCGCAGCGGCACGCCTTGCAAGTCAATACGGCATGGATCTTGGCGGCAGTTTTGCTTACGCCGATCGCATCTCGGATTGCGCGATTCTCAGTTCGGTTAGTTTTCCGGTAGCCGTCAATGCATCGCCGTTGCTCGAGCGGCTGGCAAATCTGCGCGGCTGGCCTATACTCGAATGGCACAAGAAAACATCGGCGACCGTCTCCCCGGTGCCAGTGGCATTTCGCACGCCCCAATCCGTCTCACAATTTCAGGTGAAGCGATGAGAAGCCCATTCGCACCACCGAATCGCTGGCCTTCTGAATCTGTTGCGTTTCCGCGTTGCGAACGCTCCGATGCCTCTCGCACTTTCATCTTCTCCGATTGGCTCGCGCAAGTCTGCGACGCTTGCGGCGCCTTCGAATGGGTGACGCTCACCTATCTGAGCTTTCTCAACACTCTGATCTTCATTTTCCGCAAGAATCTGTCTGCTGCTCCGCGCTACTTATTGATTCATTTCTGCCTCTCGGCCGGCATTCTCTTGCTCGCGTGGGCCGCTCGGCGATGGAATCATTCCGCGTTGCGATTCCTGCGCCATTGGTATTTCCTGCCGCTCTGGACTTTCTTGTTCGAAGAGCTTACCGGCCTGGTCCACATCATTTTCCCCGGCTGGTTCGATTCCTGGCTGATTCGCTTCGATTACGCGCTCACCGGCGTTTACCCATGGGATTGGTTTGCGCAATTCACCAGCCCCGCGCTCAACGACCTCATGCAATTTGCGTATCTGACTTACTTCTTCGCTCTCGTTGCGCTGCCGGCGATTCTCTACGTTCGCGGAGAGCAGCGCGCCTTCTGGTTGGTCCTGACCTCCATGGCTCTGGCCCACTACGCGGTTTACGCGATCGCAGTTCTCCTCCCCATCGAAAGCCCGTTCCATGCGTTCCCTGCGCTTCAGCACGAGCCCCTGCCCGGCGGGCCAGCGACTTGGGCGATCAATTGGATCGAGCGCTTCGGCCGGGTGCATGGCGCGGCGTTTCCTTCGGCGCACGTGGCGGGCGCGTTCGCCGCGCTACTCGGCGCATGGCGCTACCGCCGGTGGGTCTTTTGGATGCACCTGCCCTTATTTATTCTGATGGTTATTTCAACGGTGTATGGGCGCTACCACTACGTAGGGGACGCGCTCGCCGGCTTGCTCGCTGGTGCTGCGGCCTTCGCCTTAGCACATCGGTTGATGCAGTCGCAGGGCGCCGTGCCGCAAATCTGCACACCGGAAAGTGAAGCAATCTAGTTCGTGCGTGAGTCATCGAAAGGGTGTCGCGTGTGCCACTCCGTCGCCTGTTCGTAGGCGCATGCGATGCGGAGCAGCCGCGCCTCATCCCACGCGCGCCCCATGAGCTGCAAGCCGATCGGCAGTCCATCTCGCGTGAAGCCGCACGGAATCGAAATGGCAGGCAGGCCGGCAAGGTTTCCCGGCCGGTTCATGCGAATCAACGCCGAGCGCACCGATTCCTCCTCGTCGCCAATTTTCACAATCTTTTCGCCCAGAGGCGGGGCGGGCACCGGTACGGTGGGCGCCAGTATCGCATCCACGCGCACAAAGGCAGCCTCAAAGTCTGCTACGACTTTCTTTCTCGCTTCAAGCGCTGCGAGATAATCCACTGCCCGCACCGAACGTCCCATCTCGAGACGCTTACGCACATCTTCGCCATACTCCGCAGCGCGAGCCGGAAAAAAGCCGGCCAGTTCGTGGTAGCTGTTCGCCTCGGCGAGCGCGATTTGCGTGCTCGGCTCATCCGAAGCGGAAACATTCGGCAGCGATATTTCTTCGATGGCGGCTCCGAGCTTTTCAAATTGATTCGCAGCGGCCTCGATCGCCTTTTTCACCTCGGCGTCCACGCGCTCGAAAAAATATTCACGAGGCCAGCCCAAGCGCACGCTGCGCAGCCCCCCGCGCAGGCTCCCGCGATAATCCGGCACCGGCTTCGCCGCGGCTGTTGGGTCCAGCGGATCGCGCCCCGCGATTACGCGCAGCATGATTGCGGCGTCCGCGACCGTCCGCGCCAGCGGGCCAGTATGGTCCAAGCTGCGCGCAAGAGGCACAACACCGTAGCTGCTGACGCGGCCGAATGTCGGCTTCAATCCCACAATCCCGCACAGCGCCGCAGGAATTCGAATCGAGCCGCCCGTGTCGGTGCCCACCGACGCGAAACCTATCCCTGAAGCAAGGGCCGCCGCCGAGCCGCCGCTCGAACCGCCCGAAACGCGTTCGAGCGCCCAGGGATTGCGCACCGGACCGTAGTGCGGGTTTTCCGATGTGATGCCGTAAGCGAATTCGTGAAGCATCGTCTTCCCGATCAGGATCGCGCCGGCACGGAAAAGCTTTCGCGCGACTGTGGCATCTGCTTCCGGAACAAAGTCCGCCAGTATTTTCGATCCCGCAGTCGTGCGGACGCCGCGCGTCCAGATGTTGTCCTTGAGCGAGAGGGGAATGCCGTGGAGGGGCCCGCGGTAGCGGCGTTTTAGAATCTCTCGTTCCGCGCGCCGGGCGGACTGTCGGGCCGCCTCAGCGGTGACCGTGAGAAATGCATTCAGCCGCGGGTTCAGCCGCTCGATCCGCGCGAGCGCGGCTTCGACCAGATCGACTGGAGAAATTTTCTTCGATCGCAGCAGCCGGCCGGCTTGCTCCACCGAGAGGAACGCGATCTCCGCGTCAAGCATTTCGATGACCCGCACGGCTCAAAAAATCTTCTCCTGGCGCCGGACATTTCCAGCCGAGCCGATATTCGCGATCAACAGGACCACGCGAAATTGGTTCTCCACGCGCACGTTGCCGAGCGAAAGCCGGCGATACTCGAATCCAATGCCGCAGCAGGATCCGTTGTAGCTCAGTTGGATCAACTGATTCTGGAACGCCCGCTGGGTCACGTCGTAGCTCATGCCGAATGCGGAGTTCCAGCCGCGCCGATTCAAGTCGCCGTAGCCGACCAGCGCCCGGACCTGGTTCGACCGCGGCTGAAAGACATTGGGGTTCGCGGGCGAGGTCGGTGGGATGTTGATCGTTGAAAAGTGGGCCAGAGTGAGAAACGACTCGCGATAGGGCCGCAGCTTGAGCAGCGTCCCCACAGCCGTCACCTGCCCGCGCTGGGGATCATAGTCCACGCGGAGCTGCGCGTCGTAGAGCCCTCCGGGGGTGACGCGAATGTCGCTGATGATGGGCGAAAATCGCCGCGCGAGGTCGGCAAAAGCAAATGGCGTCAGCGCTTCAAGGGTCTGGAAAACATTGCGCTGTCCGGGCGCCAGCGCGCCGCCGAAATTCGGATCGATGAAATATTTCTGGGCTACGCGCCAGCTCACCAACTCTTCCGCGTCACCATCCCTCTTCCTGCGGAAGAGCCGCTGCGTCAGCCCGTACTCGAACTCATTTGTGTCCGTCAGTGTTTCGTCCTCATCGAAGCGGATAAACCTGTCGAAATCGTTTACGCCGTTCACATAGCGATAGGTGATGTCCGGCTCGATCACGTGCTTCCAATTCGTGGCTTGGCTCTCCCACACGCGTGCCAGGGCGGGCGGCCTCACATCCACGGCAAATTCTTCGGTGGTCCGAACGAGGGGTTCGTTCTTCAAGATCCCGTTCTGCAACTGCGCCCCATAGCGTGTCGAACGCAGCGTTAAGGTGGGCGTCACTCCCAGCCATGGCCCCCACCGCAGCGGAATGGACACGCTCGGCGCGAATTCGGTGCGCTGGACTGCTGCGGGCGTTTCGAACGGAGGCGGAACATTGTCGCTGCGGTGAACCGCATCCGCGAAAACATCGAAGCTGAAATAAACCGGCAGCCGCCGCCAGGGCGCCTGTTCAAATGAACTGAACCGCGCCTCCGGCGCCGTCCGCAGCACTACCGAAGTCTCCAGGGTCCCGGTCGTAACGTCGTTCGCGCTTAGGAAGTTCTTGTAGTTCAGTGCGGCGAAGCTCAGCGTGAACCCGCGAAACGTGTTCGTCACAAAGGCTGTGTTTCGCACCTCCGAGTTCACCGCTTGCGCGAACGTCTCCGCAAAAGCCAGCCGAAACGTCAATGAACTCAGTCCGTTCAAGTCAGCCACGGCACGCCAGCCACCCGGAAGGAATGCGTCCAAGCTGAAATGAACTTCGTGCCCGCCCTGCGGCACCCGCACGCCGTTCTGCACCAGGCCCCGGTCGTTCACGCCGAAATAACTGGCGTCGATTCGCACTCTTTCGCTCGGCCGCGCGCGCAGTGCGGCATTCTGGCTCCAGCCGCGGCGGCTCAGCAGTTGCGCGCCCAGCGTTGTATCTAGCCAGTCGGTCGGCGCCCAGTAATAGGAATCTCCGAAAATGAATCCTTTGCGGCTGCTGTTGCCGAAGTCCGGAGTCAAGAATCCCGATTGGCGCAGCCGCCGCCCGGCTGGTGCGGTCGCATACGGCAAGTAGATAATCGGCACGGAGAAGAATCGGAATGTAGCGCTCTCCAGGTGAACCTGGCGCTGGAGCACGATCGTGGCTCGCGGCGCGTAGAACTTCCATTTAGGACGGTCAGGCGGGCAAACCGTCAGCCAAGCGCCGCGAATCCTGTAGGTACGATCGTCCACGCGCTCGACTTCGGCAGCCTGAAAAATGAGCGGGTTCGGACTGACCAGCAGATTGCCGTTCGGCCGGCGCTCTGCTTTGATCGTGCCGCTGACATTTTTGAAAACGCCTTGTCCGCTGCGGACGTTGAAGGTGGCGGAATCGGCGTCGATATGCTGTGTATCGCGGTCGAATCGGACGTGTCCGCGCGCCACCGCTGTCTTCGTCTCGTCGTCGAACTCGACGTGGTCGGCACGCAGACGGAAATCCTGATAGAGGGCGTCCACGTTACCGTCCGCGTAAAACTTCTTGCCCACCTGCCGCTGCTGGTCGGCTTCGAGCAAGATGGTGCCTTGCCCGGCGGTCAAGCGCCGTTGCGGCCGCCCTTCCGCCGATACAACGTGAATGACGACGCAGAGCAGCAGAAGAGCTACGAATTCTGCTCCGCCGCGTCTGAGGGATATCCCGTGGCTCGGAGTGTGCATCGTGAAAAAGAGGACTGAGCCTAACACGCGTCGCAGAACACAGGCAACGCGAGCGGTCGCCGGCCACCCGCGCGACCGCCGGTCCCCGCTTCCAGATCCTACGTCAATGCCGATGCCACTGCGCGCTTCGCGGTTGTAGGGAGAAACAGCACCGGCCCTTTCCGAAGCAATCGCAAATCTCGATTGAAGAGACTCCTTTGGAATCCCGGAGGAGGCCTCGGGCAGGTGTATACTCGGCAGGCCGTGATGGTACTTCCGGCAGGGGACTGACTGACGGCCACAGAACCGCGCCGTTCCAACGGAGTCCTGCCGAGCAGTCAAGACTGAGTTCGAGAGGGGGCTTACTGGTTCGGAGGCTCATCATGAAACACAAAGCGCTTTGGATCATCGTCGGCATCATCGTCACGTTGCTTCTTGTCATTCTGCTTTTGCCGTTCTTGATTGACGCCAATCAATTTCGCCCAAGAATTGAATCCTCCCTGAGTGCCGCTCTGGATCGCAAGGTCGAGATCGGAAATATCAGCCTCTCGATTCTTTCGGGCGGCGTTTCGGTTGATGCTGTTTCCATCTCGGATGACCCTGCATTCAGTCGTGAGCCCTTCCTCAGAGCGAAATCCTTGAAGGTGGGCGTGCAGCTCCTGCCGTTGATTCTCTCCAAGCAGCTTCACGTGACCGCCTTCACGATCGACCAACCGGAAGTCACTTTGCTGCGCTCTTCGAAAGGAACCTGGAATTATTCAACCCTGGGCGCCACAAAACCTGATTCCAAGGCAGCCAATTCGCCAAGCCGCGCCGGGAGCGCTGGCCGCGACAGCGACAGCAGCAGCAACATGGATCTTTCCGTGCAGCGGCTGACCATTGAAGACGGGAAGCTTTTCGTTGGCGATGCTGGTTCCCAAGCGAAGAAAAGCGAATACGACGAACTGGATTTGGAGGCGTCGGATCTTTCCTACACATCGCAGTTTCCCTTCAAGCTAAGCGTCAAGACTCCCGGCAACGGCATGGTGAAGTTCGACGGCAAGGCTGGCCCTCTGAATCGGGCAGATGCATCGGAAACTCCGATCGACTCGAATCTCGATGTGAAGAATTTCAATCTCGCTTCAACGGGATTTGTGGAGCCTTCCTCCGGATTGGGAGGCGTGCTCGATTTTGCTGGCACACTCAGCTCGGATGGCCGCCACGTAAGTTCCAAGGGGACTATCCACGCCAATAAACTTCAGCTCGTCTCCGGTGGTTCACCGGCTCGAATCCCGGTGGACATCCAATACGACACTCAGTACGACCTCAAACCTCAGACCGGAGTCCTCAAGCAAGGGGATGTTCGCTTCGGGAAGGCTCTCACCCGCCTCACCGGCACGTATAACCTGTCGGGAGAAACAACGACCGTTCAAATGAAGTTGAACGGTGAAAACGTTCCATTCCAGGATTTCGAAGCCTTGCTTCCGGCGCTGGGAGTGACCTTGCCATCCGGAGCTTCCTTGCAAGGCGGAACGCTCAGCACCAACCTTACGATCAGTGGGCCTGTGAATCGGCTCGTCACCACCGGACCGCTCAACCTTTCAAACGCGAAGGTCGCCGGTTTCAGCCTCGGTTCGAAGCTGGGCGCACTTGCTGCTTTTACCGGGGTCTCCAAAGGCTCCGATACGACCATCCAAACCTTGAACTCGAATCTTCGGGTCGCGCCGGAGGGAATCCGCGCCGATCATCTGAACCTGATCGTGGCTGGCCTCGGCAATCTTACAGGCGACGGCACCATCAGCGCCGACCATGCTTTGAACTTCAAGATGCTTGCGAAATTGGACAACGCCGCGCAAAGCTCGCTCGGAGCCATCGCCAACCTCGCCGGACTGGGCCAAGGCCAAGTCCAGAGCGGCAGCGGCATTCCTTTCCTGATTCAAGGAACGACGTCGAATCCTGTATTCATCCCGGACATGGCTGGCGTCGTGAAGGGGCTGACAAAGAACGGCGCGCCGGGCTTGCCGAATGGGACGCAGGGCCAGCAGGATCTCGGTGGGCTCCTCAACGGGCTCCTGAACAGGAAAAAGAAACCCTAGTAAGCTTTGACAGCGGTATACCTTGCGTAAGAGACTCGCCATCGTGAGATAAATTTGCTCACTGCGCGCAAGATTGGTCGAGATCCAGGCGTCCCCGAACCTGCTTCTCAGTGAGCGGCTGGCATTTGCGGGTTATCTGATTCGCGACATCGCGCGGGAGTTCGCGGCGCGCCTCGCGCGGGGCGCTGCTACGATGGAGCCCTCTCGGCGAAGGGCCTTCACCGGGAATGTCCGCAGCGCAAAACGGACTGGTGCTTCAGATTTGCCCACGATGTGGCGCAGTGAGTTCCGAGAACGTATCGGTGTGCTCATTCTGCGACTCACCCATACCGCAGGAAGAAGAATCTGCGGCCGTGTCGCCGCCGGCGTCGAACTCCGCGCCCGCGGCAGCCTACGAATCAGATAGAGAAGCCGAAACACTTCCCTCGCGATCGACGGAGCAAGCGTCCTCAATCCCAGTGGATACTTCAGAGCCAGAATGGCGCCAGGAATTGGCGCGGCGCCTTGAAGCCTATCGCGCACGCCGGCGGCGTTCGGGTCATGCCAGCACGCAACCTCCTCTCCCTTTCCTCGAAGCACCTGACGCCCCTGACTCCCAGCCCAACACTCCGCGCGTCGCAGCCCGGCCTTCCCTACGTATGCGACCGCGCAGTCCTGAGCGCGTTGAAATTCGAGTGGACCAACCCGGGTTTAATTTCTCTGCTGGAGATAGTTCCCGGCAATATCCGGACTCATCCCTGGTGCCGGTAGCGGACTTGTCCGAACGCCGTTACGCCGGCCTGCTGGACGCGGCATTCATTTTCCTATCTTACATTGGCTTTCTTTCGATCTTCCGATCGCTCGGCGGCCAGCTTTCCTTCGAGAAAGTTGACTGGATCGTCTACGCCGCCACCTTCTTCCTCTTTTACATGCAGTACTTTGTCCTGTTCACGACTTTTAATGGCGACACCCCAGGGATGCGCCTCCGAGGGCTCTCGGTCGTCAGCTTCGATGGCAGCCTGCCTTGCACGCGGCAGCTCGTTTGGCGCAGCTTCGGCTACGTGCTCTCGGGCGGCACGTTTCTGATGGGCTACCTTTGGTCGCTGTGGGACGAGGACCACCTCACCTGGCAGGACCGCATTTCGCAGACTTACCTTACTTCTGCTATTCCGCTCGACAGCATCGAGTCAATGGATGTCGTTCAGCGTCACCACACCTTCGCACACAAGTAAGATCGAAGCCGTTCGGCGGTTCGATTTTCACTGGAATGCCTCGGTGGAAGCGCGGAGTCGGCGTGAGCCGGGAAATCCATCTTTCACTAGCACCCTTTCTCCAGCGCCGTGCGTCCAACCAGACGGGAGAAAACCTTGTGAAGCAGCGCTTCCTCAACCAGAAGTTCGGCAAGCGAATCAGCCGCAAAGCCAGCCTGCACAAGGCCAACCTATCTGTGGCCGGTGCGGCGCCCCGGTCCCGGCCCGCAGTGCCGGGTCGGAACCCGCCGCCTGGCAAACCTGCCTGAGGAAAGCGCATCCGATGCTATAATTTGTGTATTCGAGAGGGAGTAAGGTTCTCGCGGGCCCGGCCGCGTCTCGAAGCTTCGGGAAAGGAAAACGCATGAGCCGCCTGGCTAAGAAGATTGTCCTGTCGCTTTCGGTGCTGGTGTTCGCCTACGTGGCGATGGGTTATGTGCTCGGCAAGACCAACGACGACAAGACCTATCGTTCGCTGACCGTTTTCAGCGAAGTCCTCGAGCACATCCAGCACGACTACGTCGAAGATCCCAACATGCGCCAGGTGGAAACCGGGGCCATGCACGGCCTGCTCGAATCGCTAGATCCGCAATCCAGCTACTTGAGCGCGCGCGAATACGCCGACTATAAGAACAAGCTCGGAAACGAGGTCAAGGCCAGCGCCGGCCTGGAGCTTTCCAAGCGATTCGGCTACATCGCTGTGGTTGCGGTGTTGCCCGACAGCCCTGCGCAGAAAGCCAACATTCGTGGAGGCGACTTGCTCGAATCCATCGCCGGCTTCACCACCCGCCAAATGGCCGTCGGCCAGGCGCAGGTGCTGCTGAGTGGCGAGCCGGGCACCGCGGTAAAAGCCTCTGTGATTCATCGCGGCGGCGGCGAGGCTCAGGAAGTGGACTTGATCCTGGCCAAGGTGCCTGCGCCCAAACTGATTGAAGACAAAATGGTCGGCGACATCGTCTATCTGCGCGTCCCCACGTTCGATCGCGGCGTCACCGGACAGATTCGCGACAAGCTCATTCAGATGGACCATCAGGGCGCACACAAGCTGATTCTCGATTTGCGCGATTGCGCTCGCGGCCAAGTCGCTGAGGGCGTCTCAACGGCGCAGCTTTTCCTTCCATCGGGGAACATCACTACGGTGCGCGGACAGACTGTGACTTCTCAAACCTTCGCGGCCGATCCGGCAAAGGTCGTGTGGAATCAGCCCGTGGCCGTGTTGATCTCGACCGGAACCGCGGGCCCTGCGGAAATCGTGGCGTCGGCGATTGCGGATAACCACCGCGGGCAGACGATCGGCACAACGACTTTCGGCACTGCTTCCGAGCAGAAAGTGATCCCAATGGATGATGGCGCCGCGCTGATTCTGACCGTCGCAAATTATTTTACGCCCGGCGGCAAGTCCATTCCTGCCGACGGCGTCGCGCCGTCAGTCGAAGTGCGGCCATCGCTCGACGACTTGGGTTCGCAAAACCCCGAGCAAGCCGCTCCTCAACCAGGCCAGCCGCCCTCGCCCGATGATCCCGTCGTGAAGAAGGCCATCGAGATCCTCCAGGGCGCAGCGCAGCGGCGTGCCGCCTGATCGGGCGTGGCGGCAAAAATCCGGGAGCACAGCCTAACTCCGAGACGTTGGCCATCCCTCACCTGCCTGTGGCTCGTTCTCTGCCTTCTTGCCGGGCTCGAGGCCTGCGGCAAACATCCTCCCACGACCGCGGAGCTCCGCACCATCACGCACGAGATAGTCTCCGCGGCGCAGCGGGTCACTGGCCACAAGTCTGAAATCACAATTCGCCCCGAGCACGTCCAGCTCCCGGCCGGTGAAGGGCTCGCGCCGGTTTCGACCGACCACATCTACATTACCCTCTCCGATCCCGCGCAGAAAATGGAACTCGAGCGCGCACTCGATGAGGTGGCTCGCCGCCACGGCCTGTCGCGCGCAGGACTGACCGTGGCCGCCGGCGTCATTCGCTTCGATTACGAGAAGGACGGCCGGCGCACGCACGCGATCCACATCGTTACGCCAGTCGCCTTGCGCCCGCCGGTTCGCGCGCAAGCCTCGGGCGGCCCACAGCTCGCCATTATTCTCGACGACGTTGGCTACGATCGAGCGTCGGCCGACGCCGTGTTCACGATTCCGTTTCCGCTCACGATCTCGGTGTTGCCCCATCTGCCGCTTTCCACTGAAGTCGCAGAGGAAGCGCACCGCCGCGGCGACCAGGTGCTCCTGCATTTGCCGATGGCGTCCACGGGCGATGTGAGGCCTGAAGCGATTGAGCTGCGCCCGGGAATGAAGCCGGAGGAAGTTGGAAATGTTCTCTCGGAAATGCTGAACACGGTGCCCCACGCCTCAGGCGTGAACAATCATCAG
>JBGQEW010000025.1:0-22314 GCA_041496565.1 Terriglobia bacterium
CCGGGTCAAAGTTCTTTCGCCCTCTTCCATGCGGACACGCCTGGCGAGCCGGTTACGGCTATTGACGGGTGGCTCGCGGGACTTGCCGCAGCGGCAGCAGACGCTGCGCGCTGCCTTCGATTGGAGTTACGATCTGCTGAGCGCTGCCGAGCAGAAGTTGTTCCGAAGATTATCGGTGTTCGCCGGTGGATGCACGCTGGAGGGCGTGGAAGCTGTGTGCGACACCAAAGGCGATCTCGATATGGACCTGCTCGACGGTATGGCTTCCATGGTGGACAAGAGCCTCCTGCAGCAGGCCGAGCAGCCGAACGGTGAATCGCGGTTCGTGATGCTGGAAACGATTCGCGAGTACGCTCGGGAAAAACTGGAGGCAAGCTTGGAGGAGGTCTTGACGAAGCGCGCCCATGCCGCCTACTGCCTGGTGCTGGCAGAAGAGGAGGCTACGGAGCAGAGCGGCGCGGAAGGAGCGGAATGGCTGGAACGCTTGGCGTTAGAACATGACAATTTTCGCGCGGGCCTTGAGTGGCTGACAGAAACCGGAGATGCGGAGTGGGGCTTGCGTCTGGGCGCGGCCCTGTTTCGCTTCTGGGAGACGCGCGAGTATCTCGCCGAAGGCAGGGACAGGCTGGGCAAGCTGCTGAAGCTCGCAGGAGCGGCAGCTCCCACGAAGGCGCGCGCGCGCGCGCTATTTGCCGCAGGCGTGCTCGCCGGCGAGCAGGGAGATTACGCCTCGGCGGATGCGCTCGTCGGGGAAAGTCTGGACATCACACGTCAGTTGCACGACAAGCAGGGCGTCACCGTCTCACTCAACGCGCTGGCGGTCCTTGCTCGGGACCGGGGTGACGTTGCAGTCGCGAACTCTCTGTTCGAAGAAAGCCTGGTGCTGTGGAGAGAATTGGGCGACCAGAAGGCTGTCGCTCGCTCTCTCAGTAACCTGGCGAATGTCGTCACATTGCAGGGTGACTATCCCCGCGCGCGCTCCCTATATGCGGAATGCCACGCAATCTTCCGAGGACTCGGAGATCGGACAGGTGTCGCTTGGTCGCTGAACCACCAAGGGGATGTCGCTCGAGATCAGGGTGACTCCGCAGCCGCGCGGACATTGTACGAACAGGGCCTGGCAATTTTTCGGGAACTCGGCGACCGCTGGGGCATTGCTGGCACACTCGCTGATCTGGGAAGCTTGGCGAGGGAACAGCGGGATTCTCTCACAGCACACTCCCTGTATCGGGAAAGCCTAAAAATTTTCCAGGAACTGGATCATAAACGCGGAATTGCCCGGCTTCTGGAGTGTTTCGCGTGCTCCGCGGCGGCTCAACTCGAAGCAGAGCGTTCGCTGCGGCTGGCAGGCGCAGCGGCTGCGCTGCGCCAAAATATTGGCGCTCCGCTGACGTCCGCGGAACACGCCAAACTGGAAGCCATCCTGGACGCGGCACGGCAGGCATTGAACAACACGGCAAGCGCGACGGCTTGGTTAGAAGGTTGGGCAATGCCAGTCGAGAAAGCGATTGAGGAGGTGCTGGCGCCCCAGGCGGCATCACCCTCGCCTTAGCGGGCGGGCTTAGGATGATAGCGAAGGAAATCCGGATGCGACGGGAGGTTCAGTCAGCGATTACTCCGCGGTCGACGGGTCGATGAGCCGGCGCACGGCGGAGACGCGATTGGCAGGAATGCCTACGCGGCGGGCGTGTTCCTGGATGGAGGCCTCGTCCGGAGCGAGGTAGACGCAGTACATCTTGTCGCCGGTTACGTAGCTGTGGAGCCACTGGATCTCGGGACCCATTGCCTTGAGAACGTTGACCGACTTTTGGGAGGCTTCCCGCAATTGGGCGTCGGTTAGTTTTCCGGCTCCCGGGATTTCGCGTTCGATGACGAATTTCGGCATGGGCATCCCCCGAATGCACACGCATGCTAGCATGCAGATGGAGCGGCTTCAAGACGGCTTGGCCGAAGCTGCCCCGGTCAGCGAAAAATGGCCAAGAATAAAAGCAAAAATAGAAGAATGAGGTTGCCATGGATCTTCGATCGCTTCAGAAGCCGCTGAAAGAGCAATACCGCAGTGACCCACATGCCTCGCAAATCACACTCCGGGCGAAAGGTGGACAGACGGATGTTCCGGTGGCCTGCTCGGTCGACATCGGGCGTGCCCTCTACCATGCCGAAGCCCACAAGGGAGTCGGAGGCGGCGGTACCGGCGCCTGTTCCGGTGACCTTTTGCTTGGGGCTCTGGCGGCTTGTGCGCAGATCACCTGTCAGATGGTGGCTGCGGCTATGGGCATACCAACCGAACGCATTGAGGTCGTGGTGGAGGGCGACTTGGATCTTCGAGGCACTCTGGGCATATCAAAAGACGTGCCCGTCGGCTTTGAGAGCATTCATCTTCATTTTGATGTAGCTGCGCCTAAGGCAACTCCGGAACAACTGCTTGGATTGCGAGAAAAAACGGAACAGTTTTGCGTGGTGATGCAGACCTTAATGCGGCCGCCGAGGCTGCAAACCGAGTGGGTTCGCCACGATTGAACACACGGCCGCTATTTACTGGCCCTGTTTGTGACGCCCGGACGCTTTTCTCACCGGACGTGCGCCGCCACGAGTCGCCCGCTGCGCCCGGCATCGTGAGCAAGGGGCCAGATGCAGCCGAGACAGGATTCTGCCTGGATCACAGCGCACTCGGAAATAATCCCCTTGGACGTGTAACGCGCCACACGGAAACGCACCGACTTCCGGATCACAGGGGAGAGCCTTCCCACATCGCAGCCCCCTGATCGCGGGCCAAGAGGGCCGACTATACGGCTACTGGGGGGATGAGAGACCAAAGCGGCTTTACTCAACCGCAATCGGCGGCGGGCTTCAAGAGAGTGAGGCGATCACACCAATCCTGGGCTGGGGCGGCTCGTCCGTCCCGGCCTCCCGTGGCCAAAGAGGAATATCCCGAGTAGCCCGTTCACATGATGAAGAAGATTTGCCGACAGCGTCTAACGCGCGGCCTCGGGCAGATCGGGTCCGACAATTACTTCCGAGTAGGCGACCAAACGCCCGGAATCGTGTTAGCAGTCGCCCACAGGTCCAGATCGAAGCGAAGGATTGAGGAAAGATTTTCGATATTCGGGGGGATGTACCACTATATCTGTGCCTGCTAACGATTGCGGAGCACATCGAAACGGGCCACGGAATAGCCGAGAGCGGCTGCCAAAAACACGTCCGAGGGAAAGTGGGATTGCAGCGTGATACGCGAAAAGCCGATAGCGGCCGCCGTCCCGTAGGCGACCCAGGGAACCCAGCGATGGTTTCGCCCATAGCGCCGCGCTATGACAGTCGCCACCGAGAACGTCAAAATGGTATGTCCTGATGGAAACGCGCTGCCTTTGCCAATAATGGTCGCGGGACTGCGGAAAAATGTGTCGGAAAAATCGCCGTGGGGAGCGATGTCGGAAGGCCGCAGCCTCCGGCTCGCATCTTTCATCACAATTACGAGGATCCCGCTATCAACGACGGCCTCGCCCGATAGCAGCGCGGTTTCCTGCGCATAGGAGTCCTTACGCACCAGCCCAACGCCATAGATGGCAGCGGGCACCAGAGCGATTTCCACCGCCGTGATTGGTCCGCTGAACCCGCTATTAAATCCGGAGAAATTGTTGGTGCGCCGGAAATAAGGCACATCGTGCGCGTCCAGTGCCAAAAGCCCAGCCGTAACTCCCACAACAGCGGCCGTGGGGAGCCAGTGCCGTCCATGCGCCAGCTGCACTGGGAAAAGCCATATGTCTTTCTGGTCGTGGAGAATGTTTGCCGGCAGCCGCCGCCATGTGACTTTGCGCCCAGTAGACGCCGGTACGGGGGACGTGATTTGCGTCGTGCCCTGTGCGTCTGCTGTTGCTTTTACCGGGGCCGTTTCGGGCAGCACGGCGTTCAGGCTGTGGCGGATAGCTGCAGGAAGCGCTTCAGCAACTGCCGGCGCGCTCTCCTGCGCCTGCACTCTGCCCGTCGCCGGACCCGCGACTTGAAGTGACCAACAGAAGATAAGTCCAAGGAAAACGCGCAGCCACCGGCAGCGCCAGTTCGTCATGAGATCGGGTACCCTGAGAGGCGTCTGCATCATACGGCGCTCGCGCATCGACAGCTGAAACCAAGCACTCGGTCTTCGCCATCCTACCATCCAATTGGTCCGCTGCCAAAATGCGATCTGGAGTGCGAGAGCCTACTCACATCGTATCCCCGTGATGGCGGGCCAAGAGGGCCGACTAAGATAAGCCCAAATTAAGAATGCGGAATGGCCTCAGGTCAGCCGCAACAAACAACGTCGCGGCGGGACCTGAGCCACAGGATTAAAACGAAGTGCGCCGCCGTCGCTAGCATTCGAGCGAACTAACCAAGTTCGGCCCATACAAGCGGGAGTCCCACAGGAAGCAAGGGGTGTTCTAGCAGATTCACAGGCGGCAATTTGCAGGAGTGTCGAGATTTGCAGTAAACTCCAGGATTCACTTTGCGCGTATGAAATCATAGGGGTGTTCACCGCCGGGGATTTGCCCCGCCTGGTGAGGAGCGAACGATGCTGGTTGTCATGCAGGCGCATGCAAGCGAAAAGCAGGTGCGTGCCGTCTGCGAGAGAATCGAAGAGCTAGGGCTGAAGGCGCACCCGATTCCGGGGTCGATGCGGACGGCCATCGGCATCACGGGCAACAGCGGCGCGGTGGACATCGGCTCGCTTGAAGCGATGCCGGGCGTCGTGGAATGCATTCCGGTTAGCAAGCCTTACAAGCTGGTCAGCCGCGAGGCAAAAGAAGAAAACTCGATCATACGGATTCCGACGGCCCTGGGAGATGTCGAGATCGGCGGGCCGGCGGTGGCGATCATCGCGGGGCCGTGCGCGGTGGAAACGCGCGAACAAGTGTTTGCCGTAGCCGAGTGCGTGAAGGCGGCCGGGGCGCGGCTGTTTCGCGGCGGGGCGTACAAGCCGCGAACCTCGCCCTACAGCTTTCAAGGGCTGGGCGAGCCGGGATTGAAACTGCTCGCAGAAGTACGGAAGCGGTTCGGGCTCGGCATCGTGACGGAAGCGATCGACAATGAGAGCCTGGAGCAGGTGGAAGAGTACGCCGACGTAATTCAAATCGGGGCGCGCAATATGCAGAATTTTTCACTGCTCAAGCGCGCGGGACGTTCGCAGAAGCCGGTGCTGCTGAAGCGCGGCATGTCCGCGACGCTCGATGAATTCCTGATGGCGGCGGAATATATTCTGGCCGAGGGAAACTACAACGTCATTCTGTGCGAGCGCGGCGTGCGCACGTTTGCGGATCACACGCGCAACACGCTCGATTTGTCCGTGATTCCCGCGGTGCAGCGCCGCAGCCACCTGCCGATCCTTGTGGACCCGAGCCACGGGACCGGGCGGCGCAACAAGGTGCTGCCATTGGCGCGGGCGGCCATCGCCGCGGGCGCCGACGGGCTGATCGTCGAAGTGCACTGCGACCCGGACCGCGCGCTTTCCGACGGCATGCAGTCCATCGTGCCGGAAGAATTCGATCAGCTCATGCGCGAAACCCGGCAGATCGCGAGCGTGCTGAAACGCCCGGTCAACTGATTCGAGAGCGTTCAAGCGACGTGCGAGAACTCCTGCCCACCCTTCTCCGGGCGCCAACCAGATGAAGAGCCGCTGGAACCACCGCTTGACGTTTCTGCTCCTGCTGCTTGCGGCGCTGGCGCTGCGGGAAATCCTGCTCGAGCGCGGGCCATCGTTTTTGCGGCCCGGGCTGCACCTATTCGCGTACGTCGGCAACACGGCGGATGGCACCCTCAGCGCCGTGGACCTGGTGAATCTTTCGACGGTAGCGACCATTCCCGTGGGGCCGCTACCCAGCGGGGTGCGCGCGCATCCGAAACGTGAGGAAATCTGGGGAGTGAGCTCGGAAGGCGGCTATGCGTGGGTGGTCGACGCGCACCGCAAGGAAGTGGTCAGCCGCATTCCGGTCGGGGCCGAACCCTTCGCCGTGGAATTTTCACCGGACGGTCGGCGCGCCTACGTGGCCGCGTCCGGCGCGGGAATCGTCACCGCGATTGATTGCGAGACGCGAAAAATCATCGCGCGCGGCCGAGCGGGGCGCCGGCCGTGGATCGCGCGAGTGACGCCCAACGGGAAACTGGTGGTGGTCTCGAACCGGGAGGATTCCACGGTTTCGCTGCTCGACGCGGGGACGCTCGCTTCGCTTGCCACGATTCCGGTCGCGGCGCAACCGGAGCAGATCGTCATCCTGCCCGACAACTCGAAAGCGTTCATCTCTTCCGGGAGCACCGACAAGATTTCCGTGGTGAACCTGCGGGACCACACGCTGCTTGCGAACATCGATCTCGGCGGCGGACCGGCGAGCCTCATCCTGAAGCCCGATGGAGGCGAATTGTACGCGCCGTCGCCGGAGGCGCACGGGCTCCTGATTCTCAACACGGAAACGAATGAAGTGGCGGATTTTTTGCTGCTCGGGCTGGCGCCGTCCGAGGGAGTGCTGACCAGAGATGCGGCGACACTCTACGTGTCCGATTCCGCCGCGGGGCGCGTGACTCCGGTCAACATTTTCAATCGCCTGGTGACGGCGCCGATCTCCGTGGGACAGAATCCGGGAGCGACGGGACTGACGCCGAAGGAAGACCTGCTCCTCGTCGTCAACCAGGATTCGAACGATCTCGCCGTGATTCGAACACGCACGGCGAGCCTGATCACACTGATTCCGGTAGGCCGAAAGCCTCGCGACCTCGCCATCAAGGTGTTCTGACCGCCGTTGGCGTGCGCGCCGAACCGAAACCGGTGAGTCGCATCGCCTATCGGACGGTGAGACTCAATGGAAGGGTTCGACTGCCGCCCTGTGACGATCCTGTGATTGTGAGAGTGTAAGTGCCGGGAGGCGTTCCCGGCCCGCCTGGCCCTCCCGAGCCGCCACCGACGGAACCGCACCCAACCGTGACAAGAAACAGCGCCAGAGCCAACACCGGGGCAACGACGGCGAAATTCATACGGGGCCTCTTGTTCCGCCAAGACGCCAGGAGAAGCAAGAGAACTGCGAGCGGGACCAACGGGAACCTCGCGACCGGTGCGAGCGGAAGGCCGGGCCAGCGCCGCGGAATCGCGAGCGACGCCGCTGTTGTGGTGACGTTCACGGTGAATGGAACCGAAGAGTTCCCCGAAACATTCAGAGTGCCCGTAGAAGGGGCGCATGTCGCGAGAGACGGGGCACCCGAACAGGCCAAGGTGACGGCGCCGGAGAATCCATCGAGTGATGTCACCTGAAGATTGAATGCCGCAGACTGGCCAGCGGTGACGGATGCTGAAGTCGTGCTTCCACTCGCGGGGCCGAGCGCGAAATCTGTTCCGCTGCCACTGAGCGCGACTGTCTGCTGGCTATTCGCCACGCCATTATTATTGTCGGTGAGGATCAGAGTGGCGCTGCGGCTACCGGACACCTTGGGCATGAACGTGATCATCAAGTTGCAGATGGCGCCCGCATTAACCACTCCGCCGCAGGTGTCCGCCTCGGAAAAATCGCCGGAGTTCGTTCCCCCGATTGAAGTTTGAAACGCGAGCGTGCCATTGCCAATGTTGTTGAGGGAGATGGTGCTGGATGCGCTCGCCGTGCCGACGAGTTGACCGGGAAATGCGATCGCGGCGGGCGAGATGCTTACGGCAGGCGCCTGACCGGTCCCCGAAAGGCTCGCGGTTTGCGTGCTGCCTGGAATGTTGCCTGCATTGTCCGTGAAGACAATCTGCGCCGTCTCCGGCATGGGAGCCGAGGGATGGAAAGCGGTGGTCACGTTACAGCTCGTGCCGGGCGCGAGCTGGCTGGGTGCGCCGAGCAAGCAGGCTGGGCTGGGCGCAGTGGCGAAGCTGAAATCCGGATTGCCCATGAGCTGAATGTTCGACAGGCTCAAAGACAAGCTCCCGGTGTTGGTCAGCGTGATCGTGAATTGCAGTGTGGTGGTGCCGACGGGAACGGGGCCGAAATCGTGGCTCGCGGGCGAGACGCCGGCGACCGGCGCGGGCGGAGTGCCAATGCCCCCGAGCGAAACCTTTTGCACGCTGCCATTCATGTTTGCAGAATTATCGGTGAAGTCGAGCTCGGCGCCCCGCAAGCCGATGGCAGACGGCTTGAATAGCAAGTTGACGACGCAGGATGCGCCAGCGGAGAGAGTGGCGGGAGCAACCGGACAGGTGTCGCCCGAGAGGACGAAGTCGCTGCTGTTCGGGCCGACCACGATTACGCTGCTGAAGGTCAGCGCCGCATTGCCGCTGTTGGTCAGGGTGATTGTTTGCGCGTTGCTCGCGGCACCTTGCGGGATGCTGCCGAATTCGAGGCTGGCCGGCGCGACTTGAGCCACGGGCCCCGAGCCGCTGCCGCTGAGCGGCAGGGAGTGGGGGCTGCCGCTTGCGTTGTCTATGAGACGGATCGCTGCCGATTCCGACGCGCCCCGCGCAGGAGTGAAAAGGACAGTCAATGTGCACTTCTGGCTGGGCTGCAACTGGAAAACTCCGATGGGACACGCGCTCCCGGAAGGTTGGATCAAGAAATCCGCGGCATTGGGGCCGGTGATGGATGTGCTCGTGACGTTCAACGCTGCCGTGCCGCTGTTCGTCAGCGCGACATCCTGCGGGTTGCTGGACGCTCCCAGCGCCACGATTCCAAAATTCAGGCTCGTGGGGCTGAACGCGACGCCGGGAGCCGCGGTGAGATTTTCACTGAGCTTGGTGAAGAAGGCGTCGTTCATTCCCGTGGCCGTCCCGCAATTGATGCACTGCGGCTGAACGCCGTTCGAAGGATGCGTCGCCAGCGGGTAATCGGACGAGCCCGCCGTGCCGGCGAGATAGAGATTGCCCGCGGTGTCGGCCGCGACCGCATGGGCTTCGTCTGAATCCGTTCCCGCGAGGAAAGTGGAATAGACCAACGAGCCGGCCGCGGGGATCGTCACGTCGAACTTGGCGAGGAAGACATCGCCTTGGCCGGAGAACGGCTGCAGGGAGCTAGGCGCCGGGAAATCGGAAGAGGCCGTCTTGCCGGCAACGTAGACGGCTTTCTCGGAGACGACGGCGATGCCGAGGCCGGACTCGTCCTTGGCGCCGCCCAAAAAAGTCGAATAAGCGAGCTGCAGCGCGCCGCCGGTCTGCAGAGCCAGCACAGTCAGAAAAACATCTTTCCCGCCCTTGAGATTTGCCTGGAACGCCGCGGTCGTGCCATGCACTTGAAAATTCGGCGAACGCGTGGAGCCGGTGACGTATGCGTTGGGCGGATTCGCGGCATCCACGGCGATGGCGAGGCCCTGGTCGAGGTCGGTGCCGCCGAGAAACGTGGCGTAAAGCAAATCGCTCGCGCCCCCACCCGCGGGGTTCAATTGGACGACGAATGCATCGGTGCCACCGCCGCCGTAGGTCGATTGGACCGCGTTCTTGACTGGGAAGCTTCCGCTCGCGGGCGAGGAAGTGGTTCCCGCGATGTAGGCATTTCCAGCCGCGTCGACGGCGATACCCGAACACGACACCGTCGCGTTGACGCCGAGATAAGAAAGGTACCGCAGAGTGCCGGTGGAGCTGTACTCGGCAAGCAAACCGTCGGAGACTCCGCCGCCATAGGTTTGCTGGAATGCTCCGGCCGTAACCGGGAGTTGCGTCGAGGAGGTGTCCGTGGTCACGAAAACATTTCCGGCGGCGTCCGAAGCGACGCCACCCTGCAATTGCGTGGCGACCGCGCCGTTGCCTCCGTCGAGATAGGTTGCGAAGACGAGACCGGTGCCCAATGGGTTGAGCTTGCCCACGACTCCCGCGGTGGGCCCGTTCTGGAAGAAACTTTGATCGGTGATGGGAAAATTCAGCGAAGTCGTCCATCCAAAAAAGGCCAGATCGCCTTGCGCATCCGAGGCAATCTGGCCGCCGGCGTCGTCGGCGTCGCCACCGACGAACGTGAGATAGACGAGTGAGGCGGCGCCCGACGCGTTCGTGTTGATCTTGGCGAAGAAGAGGTCGTGCAGGCCGCCACCGACGCCCGCCGTGTTGTGAATTGCTTCGGGAAACGTCATGGCCGACGAGGTGCTGCCGCCCAGGTAGACATTTCCTGAGGAATCGACGGCGACGCCGTTTCCCTGATCGTCGCCCATCCCGCCGAGGAAACTGGTATAGGTGATGGTAAGCACCGGATCGATGATGAGAGGCCGGGAGCGATCGTAGTTGCCGATTTCGAATCCAAAAGTTCCCTTCCCGCGACCCACAAAGCCACCGGTCACCCAACGCCGCGTTGTTCCAACCTGCTGATAAATGACCGGGCGATGCAGGCGCACATCTGCACTCGAGGCACGGATGACAAGATCGCCACTCTGCTCGAGTCGCGGGTAAGTTGCGTCATCGAAATGGAGCAAGATTTTTCGGTGATCGCCATTGGGCGAGACTACGAAATCGAACTCCAGTTGCTGGCCGCGGCCATGGAAAATCAAATCCGTCCCGGGATAAACCCGTTTCGCTCTCATGCGCGCAAATTGAGGAATTCCGGTGCGCCAGCGGCGCGGATCATTGCCAAGCAGATAATTCGTCACGCCCGGAAGCCGGGCGAGCCCCGCCATCTTTGCTCCAGGGTCTGCGCCCACGAGGCGCATGGTGATAGCCGATGGCGAACTCTTCGAGTGGCTCGTGCGCGGGAGAGCGGGAAAGGCGAAGACCACCTCGGCCGGCGAAAGCAGGACGGTGTAGCCGCGTGCGCGCGCGAGAAACCGGACGCGGCGATCGGTCTGGCCGCGGTTGGGCTCAAAGCTCAGAGGCAGCGCGGCAAAGGCGGCGCTCGCTCGAATCGCAGCAGCTGGAGCGAGGCGCCGCCACATGTCCAGCAGCGAGGAGGACGAACGGGACACAGACTCCACCGCGCCGGAACTCTTATTTGGCGATTCGTGCGACGACCGACGCCAAGAGAAACCCGTACACCGCAGCGCAATTGCGGAGCAGCATAGGATCAGGCACAGAAAGACCCGAGCCTTACGTCTCACGCGGGCCTCCGCGAGAGTGGGGACGAAAGCTCCGAGAAGTTTTCGAGGCCCCTGAGAGGTACCAGGCTGAGTATCTATCGAAGCCGTATGTATTTGTCAAGGGATAAGTAACTTCCTAATAAGCTAGACAAGCAGATGATGTGGATGCCCGTCTCGGGCATGCGCAGAATCGGCCCGGAAGAAAAAGGGCTTCTTCTGCTGCAGGGGCGTCAGGTAATCGGCCAGGCGAACGATTCGTCGCCCAGTTGAACTTCGAGGGAGCCCTCTGTGGGCATGAGATCGATGGGTAGGCCTCCCTGCCACAAGGCAACGCCGAAGCGGAAGGAGCGCGCGACGAGGGGAATGACGTCGCGCTTGATGCTGATTTCCAGGATTTTATCGAGCGCCACGGAAACTTTTTCCCGGGGATTGAGGCGGCAGACATCGTTATGCTCCACGACAAAGCCGATGATGCGGCCTTCGAGGACGCGGATGGAAACCCGAATTTCTTCCGCGGAGTGAATGGTCACGCGAAATTCGCAGTCGCGCAGGACCGAGCGCGCCTCCGGAAACAAATCCACCCGGACGAAGAACCGATCCTGGGCAAAGCCATAGTAGAGCGTCTCCATGAAATAGACTCGGCCGTGCATCGCGCCGCTGCGCTGATCGGACGTGAAAATTCCCGCGCCCAGCCATTCAAAGAAAGAGGTTTCGCGGCCGTCGATGTGGACATCGAGATAGGACGATGGCGGGATCAACCGCGCGCCTTCCGCGGCGCGCTTGATGGGTTGCGCAATCGCGTCCGGTGCTTCGCGGCCCAGCGCCAGGTAAATTTCCGTAAGATGTTTGCGGTAGAGGGCGTCGAATTCGGCGTCGTTCGCGGAGCTGTTTTCCGGGCCGTACCACCAGCACCAATCGCTCCCTTCCGCCGCGAGAACCGATTCGTAAGCAAGGGCCAGTTGCTGCTCGGAGACGGCTTTGGGATCGTTCTCCGCGCGACGCTTGGCTTCCTTCTCGAATTCCTCGCGCGCGTCGCGGAGAAGGTTCCACGCCTGAACGTCTTCCGCGTGGCCGATCCAGACGTCGAAGTTTGCGTTGATCCACGAGGCCGGGAAAATTCCTTCGAGCACGGGAATTTCGCCGGCCGCGGCGATGGCTTCCGAGGCGGTCAGCGCGTGGATGTTCGGATCCTCCTCGATGCGGCGATAGAACCGGCGGAGAAAATCGCGGCCGCCACCCGGGTAATACTCCCAGGCATTTTCGCCGTCGAGGATGAGGCAAACGGTGGCCGGGCGCGGACCCTGGACACGTTCGCCGGCGGCGCGCACGCGGTGGTACAAATCATCCGCGGCATGGCCGGGATCCATGCGCGAGTAGACGAAGCCAACGAGATCGGAGAGGTAATGGTCGCGGAAGAGTCCGACGATTTCGCGGCCGTCGCGGCGAATGCGCCACGGGCTGTACAACTGTCTGGCGTTCTCGGGAAAACCGGCGGCGTCGCGCCAGAAGCCGATGTTGAGCGTGCGTCCGAGGACCCCTTCATCGGTCGCAAACCAACGGAACCCGAGCTCGGCAGCAAGGGAAAGCGCCTGATCGGAAACGGAGCCTTCCGATGGCCACAACCCGACCGGCGGCTGACCGATGAGGCGCTGGTGCAGAACGCGGGAACGGGCAAGCTGCTCGCGCGCGTCCTGGGGATACCGAAACGGAGGATTCGGCAGGGGCGTGTAGGAATTGGCGATGCGAGCGATGTCCGTATCGCAGAGCAGAGGAAGGATGGGATGGTAGAACGGTGTGGTCGAAATTTCGATCTGGCCCCGCTCGGAGCCGCGGCGATATTCGGGAATCACGCGGCCGAGTAATTCGAGCTGCTTCGCGCGGAGCTGCTCCTTGTCCTGCTCATTGAAATCCGCGCCTTTGCGCGAAAGAGCCGAGACGACAGGGTCGTTTGCCAAGTATTCTTCGTCCATCCAGGCAAGCTGCGAGAGGAGCTGAAGGTCGCGCAAGTCGCGGACGCCGATCTGCGCCGCGGCGGCATCGGCGCCGGTGCTCTGGACCCAGTCGAAGAGCTCGCGAAAGCGGCGCCAGCGAGGAAGCAGCGTGTCACGATTGAGCTGGAAGGCGCGCTCGATCACCTCGCGCTTCTGATCCGCGGAGAGCCCATCCGCCGGGGCGAACGCGAGCTGGAACCACGGCTCGTTGAAATTTCCGCTGGCATACTCCTCGAGCTGTGCGGCGAGCGAAGGAACCAAATTGAAGGTGGCGTGAACATTGGGAAATTCTTCGAGGATTTTCACCATGCCCCAGTAATCCTTCAGGGCATGCAGCCGCGTCCAAGGAAGCACATAGCAACCCGTGGCGGGGTCGCGGTATTGCGGCTGGTGCATGTGCCAGAGAATGACGAGGTGAACGCGATTCATCCGGCCGCGGCCTCCGGCCGGCATCGAGGTGTCGTGCTAGAATATCGCGGCGCTGCCATGCGCATCCTTGACCGCTACGTCTGCCGCGAAGTCTTCTCCCACGCCCTGCTGGGCCTCGCGGTTTTTACGTTCGTCTTTTTCGTGCCGCAACTGGTGCGGCTGATGGAGCTCGTGGTGCGCCACGGCGCGAGCGCCACGAATCATGTCCTGCTGTTCGGCTGCTCTCTCGTCAGCGTGCTTCCCTACACACTGCCGATGGCCGCGCTGGTCGGCGTGTTGATCGGCCTCGGGCGGCTATCCGCGGACAGCGAAATCGTTGCAATGAACGCGGTGGGAATCGGATTGCGGCGCCTGCTGATCCCCATCGGCCTGCTGGCGTGCGGGTTCGCCCTGTTGACGCTGGTGATTACGTTTTGGCTCGGCCCCCTCGCTCTGCGCACGCTGCACCTTCTCGAACTCCGACTGGGAACCTCGCAAGCCTCGTACGAGGTGATCCCCCGAGTCTTCGACGAACGATTTCCCCGCATCGTCCTATACGTGCAAGACGTGGACGCCACCGCCACGCACTGGCGCGGCGTCTTTCTAGCAGACTCCAATGGCGCAACGGGCTCACGCGTGACGCTGGCGGAGAATGCCATTGTAATCGCCGACCCGCGCGAGGACAAGCTAGAGCTGCACCTGGGTAACGGGAGCACACACGGGTACGATCCGCAGCAAGCGGCCCATTACGATTTCACCACGTTCGGCGCGAGCGATCAGACGGTCGAATTGGTGGATCGTTCCAAGCTGCGCTCGGTCCAGATCACGGACTCCGAACGCTCGATCGGGGGACTGCTGGCCATCCGGGGAGCGGGCTGGCGAGACGCGCGCGTGGAATTCCACCGCCGGATGGCGTTTCCGGCGGCGTGCCTGGTGTTCGCGCTCCTGGGTGTGCCGGTGGGGGTGCGACCGCGTCGCGGGGGACGCGCGGCGGGATTCGTCCTCACCCTTCTCCTGATTTGCGGGTACTACTTGATCTTTGTCACCAGCGTGCATATGGCGCAGCAAGGAACGCTGCCGCCGTCGGTGGGCGTGTGGTCCGCGAACTTGGTCGCGGGGCTGTCGGCTCTGTACCTGCTGAGAAGGATCGAACGAGTGCGTGGACAAGCGCGGATCTGGCGGTGGGTGGAGACACTCATCTCCTGGCGCCGAGAGCGGGCCATGACACCGGCACCCGCGGCGCTGCCCAATGGCGCGGCGCCGCTTCCACAGCAGGGACGATTTGAGCGGCCCAGCCGAGCGGGAGGATTTCCCCTGCTGATCGACCTCTACGTGCTGCGCACATTTTTCTCCTATTTCGTGCTGCTGCTCGCCGGATTCATCCTGCTGTTCGACGCGTTCACGCTCTTCGATCTGCTCGATGATATTTCGAGGCACCACACCTCCGTGTGGATCGTGGCCAATTATTTCCGCTTTCTCGTTCCGCTGATGGTCTATCAATTGGTGCCCCTGGCGGCGCTGGTTTCAACATTGGTGACGCTGGGCATCCTCTCAAAAAACAACGAAATCACGGCTTTCAAGGCCAGCGGCATCAGCCTCTATCGGCTGGTCCTGCCGCTCTTGCTGGCCGGCGCGGTGCTCGCGGGGGGCCTGTTCCTTCTCGACGACACTTATCTGCCCTACGCAAACCAACGGCAAGATGCGCTGCGCAACCAGATCAAGGGACGCCCTGCGCAAACGTATTTTCAGCCTGCCCATCAATGGATCCTCGGTGAGAACAACAAGGTCTTCAACTACCAGCTATTTGACTCGGACCACAACCTCTTCGGCGGGCTGAACGTATTCGAGCTCGATCCGGAGAGTTTCCAAATCCGCCGCCGAGTCTTCGCCACGCGTGCGGAATGGGCTCCGAGCTTGAACACATGGGTGCTCGAAGGCGGATGGGTGCGCGATTTCAACAACCGCAAGGTGACCTATACCCCGTTTCAGGTGATCAACCTTTCCGAGCTCAACGAACGGCCCAGTTATTTCAAGCGGGAAGTCCGCCAGTACTACCAGATGAATTGGAAACAATTGCAGAAGTACATCGAGGGCCTTCAGAACGCGGGGTTCGATACGGCGCGACTCTCCGTGCAATGGCACAAGAAATTCGCCTTCCCGCTGATCGTGCCGATCATCATTTTTCTTGGGATTCCCTTCGCGTTCCTCGTCGGAACGCGCGGGGCGGTGGGAGGATTGGCGCTGGCGATCGGAATCGGAATCGTGTATTGGGCGACGGCGGCGCTGTTCGAGGCCATGGGCGGCGTGGGCCAGTTGCCAAGTTTTCTCGCCGGTTGGGCGCCGGACGCCATCTTCGGTTTTCTCGGGGCCTATTTCTACCTCAAGATGCCGACGTGATGCACCGACAAAACCTCAAGTAACACTTCAATTCAAGAACGCGCCTGCCTGGCGCCACCCTTGCGCGGAACCAGTGAGCGGATCTTCTGAATGACGAGGTCGATTCCCACCTCGTTATGGCCGCCTTCGGGAATGATGACGTCGGCGTAGCGTTTGCTCGGCTCGACAAATTCCATGTGCATCGGCCGGACCGTCTTCTGATATTGCTCGACAACAGAATCCATAGTGCGCCCGCGCTCGCGGATATCCCGGAGCAACCGCCGGATGAAGCGGAGGTCGGCGTCGGTGTCCACGAAAATCTTGAGGTCCATTAACTCGCGAAGCGCCGCGCTCTCGAAGATTAAGATGCCTTCGATGATCAACGCGGGGCGCGGCTCGAGCCGCACGGTCTCCGTCAACCGACAGTATTGAGCGAAATCATAGACCGGCCGATCAATGGGGTGCCCTTCCCGGAGCCGGCGTACATGCTCCACCATCAGCGGCGTATCCATCGAGTCGGGATGATCGAAGTTTTGTTTTGCTCGCTCGACGAGCGGTAAATTAGGCAAGTCTTTATAATAGTGGTCCTGCTGAAGGATCAGAACCTGGCCGGCGGAAAGTTCCTCAACGATCCGGTCGGTGATGGTCGTCTTCCCCGACCCGGTGCCGCCGCAAATACCGAGGACAAGAGGACGGACCGTCATCGCTCCTCGCACTAGCGCTTCCGCTTACCGCCACGTTTGCCACGCGCCTTTTTCGCCGCGCGCTCTTCGATGACTGCTTGGGCGGCGGCCAGCCGGGCAATCGGGACGCGGAATGGCGAGGCGCTCACGTAATCCATCGCCGCCCGGTGGCAGAACTTCACGCTGTCGCCATCGCCGCCGTGCTCGCCACAGATTCCGATCTTGAGCTTCGGCCGAGTGGACCGGCCGCGCGCGATGGCCCATTTGATCAGCATGCCGACGCCTTCGACGTCGAGCGTCTGGAACGGATCGGCCGGGAATATGCCGGCCTTCTTTTCGTCCACGTAGTCGGGCAGGAATCGCCCGGCATCGTCACGAGAGAGGCCCATCACGGTCTGCGTCAGGTCGTTTGTGCCGAACGAGAAAAACTCGGCGACTTCCGCAATTTGGTCCGCAAGGAGCGCGGCGCGCGGAAGCTCAATCATCGTGCCCACAAGATATTCAAGTTTCACTTTTGATTTCGCGATGATCTCGTCTGCCACCCGGCGGGTCGCCTGCTCAAGGATTCGCAGCTCCTTCTTGTCGAGCGTGAGCGGGTGCATGATCTCAGGCAGTACTTTAATGCCCCGCTTCTGGCAGTCGATCGCGGCCTCGATGATCGCCTGCACCTGCATCTCGAGAATCTCCGGATATGTGATTGCCAGGCGGCAGCCGCGGTGGCCGAGCATCGGGTTCGCTTCGCGCAATTGTTCGACACGGCGCTTCACTACGTCCACGCTGATCCCGATCTTGTCGGCAAGTTCCTTCTGCTTCTCGGGGTCATGCGGCACGAACTCGTGCAGCGGGGGGTCAATGAGCCGGATGGTGACGGGAAGGCCGGTCATGGCCTCGAAGATGCCGATGAAGTCGCGGCGCTGGAATGGCAGGAGCTTTGCGAGGGCTATTCTTCGCGCTTCGGGGCTGTCCGCTACGATCATTTCCTGGATGGCGAGCTGGCGATCCACGCTGTGCTCGGGCTTTTCGAAATCTTTGAAGAACATGTGCTCGGTGCGGCAAAGTCCGATGCCTTCGGCGCCCATTTCGCGCGCCTTCCGCGCATCGTGGGGCGTATCCGCGTTGGTGCGGACGCGCAGGCGCCGAATCGAATCGGCCCATTTCAGGAGGGTGGCATACGCGTCGGGCGGCTCGGGGCGAGCAAGCGGCGTCTCACCCGAATAGACGGCTCCCTCGTTGCCATCGAGCGTGAGCCAGTCTCCTTCGGTGATCACACGGCCGTTTGCGCGCATCTTCTTGGTCGCGTAATCAATGTCGAGAGTCTCCGCACCGACGACGCAGCACTTGCCCCAGCCCCGCGCGACGACGGCTGCGTGACTCGTCTTGCCGCCGGTCGCGGTCAGGATGCCTTGGGCGACGAACATGCCGCCCACATCCTCCGGGCTCGTCTCGCGCCGCACGAGAATTACGCGATCGCCGCGCGCGGCCCACTCCTCGGCCTCGTGCGCCGTGAACACCGCCTTCCCCACCGCCGCGCCGGGGACGGCGTTGATGCCGGTGGCGAGCTTGCGCTTCGAAAGTTCGGCGCGCGAGACGGTCGAATCGATCACAGGATAAAACAAACGCTCGATGTCTTCGGGCTTGATGCGCTGGAGCGCTTCCTCACGGCTGATGAGGCCTTCGTTGGCCATGTCCCGGGCCATCCGGAAGGTGGCTCCAGGCGAACGCTTGCCGACGCGCGTCTGCAGCATGTAGAGCTTGCCGTCTTCGACCGTGAACTCGAGGTCCTGCATATCGCGATAGTGCTTTTCAAGGGTGCGGCGGACATCTTCAAGTTGTTTGTAAACTTTCGGCATGAGCTTCGCGAGCTGAGCAAGATGCATCGGAGTGCGAATGCCGGCCACCACGTCCTCGCCCTGCGCGTCGATCAAAAAATCGCCGAAGAAAATCTTGTCGCCGGTCGATGGATCGCGCGTAAAACACACGCCAGTCCCCGAGTTCTCCCCGCGATTGCCGAAGACCATTTGCACCACATTTACGGCCGGTCCCAGCAGCCCCGTGATTTTCTCGACGCGCCGATACGTGACCGCCTTCTCGCCCATCCAGGACTCGAAAACGGCGCTGATCGCTCCCCACAATTGCTCCTTCGGATCTTCCGGGAAGTCTGTGCCAGTTTTCGCACGAAAGTGTTTCTTGTATTCCTGTACAAGATCCTTCCAGCCTGACGCGGAGACTTGGGTGTCGTCCCTCACGCCCAGCCGGGACTTCATCGCGCGCAACTTGCCCTCGAGCTCCTCTTTCGGCAGGCCGACGACGACCGAGGAATACATCTGCACGAAGCGGCGGTAAGCGTCATAGGCAAAGCGCTCATTGTTGGTCTTGCGCGCGAGGCCGGCGACCGAGCGATCGTTCAAGCCTAGATTGAGGATCGTCTCCATCATGCCCGGCATGGAGCGCGCTGAACCGGAGCGCACGCTGACGAGGAGCGGATCGTCCGCGTCGCCCAACTTTTTCTTGGTGAGTTTTTCAAGTTTCTTGAGGTGTCGCTCGACTTCCGCGGCGAGGCCTGCAGGATACCTGCGGCCACGCTTGAAGTAATAATCGCAGGCTTCGGTGGTGATGGTGAAGCCGGCAGGAACGGGCAGTCCGATGCGAGTCATTTCCGCAAGTCCGGCACCCTTGCCGCCCAATAGCTCTTTCATGTCGCCAGCGCCATCGGCCTTACCGGCGCCGAAAAAATAAACGTATTTCACGTGAGCCTCACTTGTGGAGTTGGCCGTGCGATTTGCGCGCAGCCTCGATACGAATACTTTCGTCGGCGCGCCGACAACATGGCTTCTCAATATATTTAAAGCAATACTTTAGGCCAATGTTCATCGCCTCTCTTCCGAAACCATTTCAGAGAAATCCGCAATGGTGGAGAATTCCCGCAACAGTTCGGAGAGCAGTGCCAGACGATTCTTGCGGATGTCCTCTTCCTCCGCCATCACGAGCACTTGGTCGAAAAATTTATCCACAGCCGGTCGCAGCTCAGCGATGGCCTCGAGCGCTTCGCGATACCGCGCCGCTTTCTTGTGCGTGGCCGAGCGCTCGGCCACGCGCCGCGAAGCTTCGTACAGTTCCTTTTCGGCCGCCTCGCGGAAAAGACCAGGATTGACTGCTCCCGCTCGCCCGCCATTCGCCGGGCCTGCCTTTGCCAAGATTTTCCGGATGCGTTTAAAAGCGACCGCGAGCGGCGGGAAGTTACGCGTGGTTCGAATCGCTTTCAGCGCAGCCACCCGCTCGACCGCGTCCACCAATTCGTCGGCGCCGGCGGCGAATGCAGCGTTCACTTCGTCGTAGGCGAACCCTTGGCGCTCGCGCAGAACGAAGCGCGCGCGTTCCAGGATGAATTCGAGGACCTGCTTTTCCACCTGAGCTGAAACTTCCAATTTTGGCTTGTGGGTCAGGAGGGCTCGGGCGCTTGCCGAGATGGCCGCGGAAAGTGAAAGTGGAACTTTACGTTCGAGGAGAATCTTGACGATCCCCAGCGCGGCGCGGCGAAGGGCGAACGGATCGCTCGAGCCTGATGGCACGAGGCCGACCGCGAAGCAGGCGACGAGAGAATCGAGTTTGTCGGCAATCGCGACTGTGCAACCAGTCAAATTCCTGGGAATGGCTTCGTCAATGCCGGCCGGGCGGTAGTGATCGTAGATGGCCGAAGCGATGTCTTCCGGTTCCCCTTGCGCGCGCGCGTACAGGCCGCCGACAATTCCCTGCAGCTCAGTAAACTCGTGAACCATTTCCGTGACCAGATCGCACTTGGCAAGCTCGGCGGCGCGATCGGCTCCGGCCACGTCCGCCTGAGTGATGCCGGAATTGAACCACTGCTCGGCAAGCCAGCGGGCGAGCGAACGCATGCGTTCCACCTTGTCGCGATAGCTGCCGAGACGCGACTCGTAGGTGACGTGGCCAAGCTTGGGCAGATAGTCGGCGAGCCGACGATGCTGATCCATCTCCCAAAAGAATCGCGCGTCAGCGAAGCGGGCACGCAGGACGCGCTCGTGGCCAGCGCGGACCAGACCCTCCCGGTCCCGGTCGAGGTTGATCACCGCGAGGAAGTGCGGCTCGAGTTCGCCCTTGCGATTTTCCACGGCGAAATATTTCTGGTGGTCACGCATCACCGTAATCAGGATTTCATCGGGCAGCTCGAGATAGGCGGGATCGAAATCGCCAATCAAAACACTCGGGTATTCGTTGAGATATGTGACCATTTCCAGCAGGCCCGGATCGGAGTGCGTGCGCCAGCCCTTGCGCGCAACAAGGTTGTGAATCTCGCTCTCGATCTTCTTGCGGCGATCTTCGGCACGGACCAGCACGAAATTGCGGCGAAGTTTTGAGGCGTAATCCGCAGTGCCGCGGACGGCGACCTTGCGCTTGCCCAGGAAGCGATGCCCAGCGGTGTCGCGTCCGGAGCGCACGCCCGCCAGTTCGAGTGGGACGACCTTGGCATCGAGCAGGGCAACGACCCAACGAATCGGCCGCACGAAGCGCGGGCCGGTTGAGCCCGACCAATACATCGGCCTCGGAAACGAGAGCGACAGGATCGCTTGCGGCAAATTCTCGGCGAGGATTTCGCGTGTGGCGCGGCCCAGAATAACTTGTTTCGCGGCGAGGTATTCCCCCTTCGAAGTCTTCACAATGGTGAGCTCTGCGAGCGGCACTCCCTGCTTTTCGGCAAAGCTATGGGCGGCGCGTGTCGGCTGGCCGACATTGTCAAACGCCACGGATTTCGGGGGGCCAGTGATTTCGCGCGTCACATCGGATTGGCGGAGCTGGACCGAGTGAAGTATCGCCGCAAGACGCCGGGGTGCGCCAAACGTCTCGATCGAAACTTTCTCGAAGAGCCCGTGGGTCGAAAGCAATTTCTCAAGTGCTTGTTGAAGTTGTTCCGCTGCTCGCGGGATGACTCCGGCAGGAATTTCTTCGCAGCCGATTTCAAGCAGAAAGTCGCTGCTGGTTTTCATGGGGCCGCTCCGGCGTGGCTTGCCTCGCTTGCCTGCGGCACGCTGCGTTGCGCAAGCGAATATTCCGCAACGCGGCAGGCAAGTTGGCGGATGCGTCCGATGAGGCCGGCCCGTTCGGTGGTGGAAATGACGCCGCGCGAGTCAAGAATGTTGAACAGGTGCGAACATTTCAGGCAGAGGTCATAGGCCGCGAGCAGCGGGAAGCGCAGCTTTTCTTCCCCCCTCAGGCGCGCGTAGAGGTCGAGCAGCCGGGCTGCTTCGGCTTCGCTGAGGTCGAAGATTTTTCGCGTCGCCGTGGGATCGGCAAGCTCGAAAGTGTACGTTGAGAACTGCTGCTCCTCCGGGAGCCGAATCTGGCGGTAGGTAGTGGTCTCGGACCAACGCAAGTCAAAAACATCGTCCACGTCTTGGAGGAACGCAGCGATTCGCTCGAGGCCGTATGTCAGTTCCACGGAAACCGGATTGAGGTCGAGTCCCCCGCACTGCTGGAAGTAGGTGAACTGAGTGATTTCCAAACCATCAAGTAACACTTGCCATCCGACGCCCCAGGCGCCGAGCGTCGGCGATTCCCAATTGTCCTCTTCGAACCGGATGTCATGATGCTTCAAGTTAATTCCGATGGCGCGGAGGCTGTCGAGATAGATGTCTTGGACGTCAGCGGGAGAGGGTTTAAGTATTACTTGAAATTGTATGTGCTTGTAGAGCCGGTTGGGATTTTCGCCATAACGCCCGTCGGCGGGGCGGCGACTGGGCTGAACGTAAGCGACGCGATAGGGGTCGGGGCCAAGCACGCGCAGAAATGTCTCCGGGTGCATGGTTCCTGCGCCGACCTCGACATCATACGGTTGCTGGAGAACGCAATCGCGACGCGCCCAGTAG
>JBGQEW010000026.1:0-21959 GCA_041496565.1 Terriglobia bacterium
GCGAGATCGGTCAAGTCTGTCGCGCTCGTCGAATTGAGCTTGCCCGTTACGATGGCGGATGGAAGCGTGCCGACTGTGATCGGAGAGCCCGGCGCGGCGACAAACTTGCCGGTGCCATCCCCGATCAAGATGGTGACGGTGCCATCGGTCTGATTGACGGCAGCGATATCCCGGTTCTTATCGTGGTTCGTATTGAACGCCCCCGTGGCCACCGCGACCGGCCCATTTCCCACGGGGAAATCCGTCCGCGGAAAATTGGTCTGAATCAGGCCAGGGATGAAGCTTGCCGTCCCTACGCTCGCCGAGAACAGCCCCAGCGAGACAGGGAAGCGGTCACCGACGAAAAATGTGGCGGGCTGCCCGTCCACGGCGCGCAAGAGGATGCGGCGTCCGCTCTGTATCAGCGAAAGCGCGTTGGAAAAATCCGCGACGGCCCCAGGCATCGTGGCGAGGAAGGTCGATTTTCCGCCGCCGAATGCAACAAGCGGGGGGATCAAAGAACTCACGCTCACTTGACCGGCACTGATGAGCGAGGCGATCTGGGCGGATCCGAGCCCGGCGAACGCGGAGGAAGGGCCGAAGAGTCGAGTGAGCACATCCACCAAACCTTGCACGGATTTCTGCGCTTCGAGAATATCCTGCTGGCTGAGTGAAACGACCCTGCTCGTGCCCGGCGGCGTGATGCCGAGTTTTCGTGCCACGCTGCGGTTTACTTCGAGAATTTCAATCTCGAGAATGACTTCACTGGGCGGCAACTCGAGTTGCTCAATCAATTTGGAGGCTATCTCGACGTTCTGGGGTGAATCGCGAATCGTGATGGTACGACTGTGAGCGTCGAGATCGGAGCGAGTGATGCCCGCGATGTCCCGGACGACGCGGAGCACCTCCGTCATCTGGTCGGGCGTGGCGGAATCCGGCAACAAGATGGTGCGCAGCACTGAAGCGTCATATTCGCTCCGCTTCGCAGGCTCGTCTTGCGCGACGAAAAACATCTGCGCATTCAGCGGACGCCAGAAAGTGTCGGTTATGCCGCCGAGTACGCGCATTGCCGTGTCAAAATCCACGTCGGACACGCGCAACCGGACCTGACGCGGATGCAGGTCCACGTCGAATGCCACTTTCACGCCGAATTGCCGAGCCACTTCCTCGTAGGCGCCCTCGGTGTCGCCACGGTAGTCGAAGTTGCGCGTTCCCGATTGGGGTTGCAGGCGGATTTGGCCGCTGAGCCGCGTCGGCCGCTCGCGCACATGGGCAACAGGTGCGGCACCCAATTGTTGCAGACGTTCGCGCGAGACGGGGTCGGTGGGGTCGAGGGTGAGCCCCGTGTTCAATTCATTGCGCGCTTCGTTGAGTTGGCCTGCTATGGCGTAACGCTCCGCGCGCTCGGCGTGTTCCTGCACCAGGCGGCCCCGGGCAAGCTCGCGGTGCAGGCGATACGCGCGCGCGTCGGGCGCAAAGTCGACCGCCTGTGAGTAATTCAGGAAAGCAGCCTGCCAGTCACCGGCTTGCTCGGCCTGCTGGCCTTTTTCGTAGGCCCGCTTGGCTTTCTTGGCGTCCGGCGTGGGAAGCTTGGTGATAGGCTGGATGCCCGCCTCGGCGGAAACTTGGGTGTTCCCGGGAAGTTGCGCCGCTAGCGCGGGAATCGCCAGGCTCAAGAGCGCGGCGGCCAGCGTGGAAAACCAGCGAATTGGAAGAAAGTTCAACACCTGGCAGGTATTGTACGGGGGGGGAGCGAAGTTGGGGCAGCTAATTTCCTTGACGTGTGAGAGGAGAGGAGGATACAATATTCTAGTTGAAACCTTGTTGCAACTAGGATGCCCGTTTGCTCGAGGCCCTGTTCGTTGCCCTCCGCGAAGGTGTAGAAGCCGCGCTCGTTGTCGGCATCGTCCTCGTCTATCTCGATCGCACCGGCCGCCGCGCGCTTAGGCGGTTCGTCTGGGGCGGCGTATTTCTGGCTGCCGCTTCCAGTCTCGTGGCTGCGGTGCTGTTGCAGCGCTGGCGCGTGAGCGCAGACGGCTTCGAGGGCCTGTTGATGCTCGCTGCGGGCGTGCTGGTGGTCACCATGATTGTCTGGATGAACCGCGTGGCGCGCAGCCTGAAGAAGGAAATCGAGCAGCGCGTGGAAACGTACGCTCAGCGGTCCACCTGGGCAGCCGGGCTGGCCATCGGGCTGTTCGTGTTCCTGATGGTAGTGCGGGAAGGCGCTGAGCTCGTGCTCATCCTGCGCGCGGTGGAGCTTTCGACCGCCGGCATCGAAGTGTGGATCGGCACGGTGCTTGGCCTCGCGATCGCCATTGCCGTCGGCCTGTTTTTCTTCAAGGGCACGTTGCGTATTCCTCTGGGAAAATTTTTTGCAGCCACCAGCATCATCCTGATGGTCGTGGCATTCCAGCTTGCACTGACCGGTGTGCACGAATTGAGCGAAGCCACCTGGATCCGATCAAGCGAGCGCGAGATGGCGTGGATCGGGCCCATCGTTCGCAATGAGGTTTTTTTCTTCGTGGTCATCTTGGGCGTGGCGGGCCTGGTTGTTTTGCGGGAATGGTTTCGGGCGCCGCTGGCCGCCGCTGAATCGACTGCGAATCCGGCCGATCGCCGGCGGATGGAATGGGAGCAACGCAGGCAGAGGCGATGGATGTTTGCAACGGCGGCGCTGTGCCTGGCAGTGGTACTGGCATTCGCCGCGGAGTTTGTGTATGCCCACGTAGCGGCCGCGCCTCCCGAGGCCAGGGTCTTGGCGGCGCTGGATTCCCAAGTGCGAATCCCGCTGACGGAGTTGAGCGATTCGAGCCTGCATTTCTATTCCGTGGAAGTAAACAACACTGCCATTCGATTCATGGTGATTCACAAGCGCGACGGCGACTACGGCACCGTGCTCGACGCCTGCCAGATTTGTGGCGCCCAGGGCTACCGGGAGGAAGGCTCGAACGTGATTTGCCGGAACTGCGCCGCGGCCATTTACATTCCATCGATCGGCGATTCCGGCGGCTGCAATCCGATTGCAGTGAAATCGAAGGTGCAAGACGGCGAAGTGATTGTGGATTTTTCCGCCCTCGCCGATGCCGCGACGCAGATTCACAAATAAACCTATGTTTGCACGCCTGGTCGCTGAATCGTTCGCGCGGAATCCGCGCCGCAAGCTGCTGACGGCGGCGGCGCTGGTGCTGGGCATGGCGGCAGCTACAGCGACGCTCACAGTGGCGCTCGACGTTGGCGACCGGCTGGCGCGCGAATTCCGCAGCTTTGGCGCCAACCTGCTCGTGGAACCGCAGTCGGATACGCTTCCGCTCGAATTCGGCGGCGTGGACTATCGTCCAGTGGATCAGGGCGCCTTTCTCTCCGAGACCGACCTCGGCTGGCTGAAGACCATTTTCTGGCGCCACAACATCGTGGGTTTCACGCCCTTTCTTTACCTCCCTGGACAAATGACGATAGAACATCGGGGTGGAAAATTATCGCAAGTCACTCTCATCGGCACCTGGCACCAACATGCGGTACCGGTTCCCGACGGGTCCACCTTCACCACCGGGCTCAGCGCCACCCACCCGTGGTGGAAGATTCGCGGCCAATGGTTTAGCGACGGCAAGGATTCGTGCGTGGTCGGCGCCGCGCTCGCGGCGCGAGAGGGGATTTCGATCGGAGAGGTCTTGGAGTTACACGGCAGTTCCAGTGCGCTCTCGCTTCCGGTGACGGGAATCGTTTCGACAGGGCAGGAAGAGGATCAGGCCGTGCTGATCCCCCTCTCGCTGGCCCAAGACTTGACCGGCCAGCGCGGCAGATTCCGGCAGCTTTATGTCAGCGCACTGACGAAACCGGAGGATGCTTCTTCGCAGAAAGACCCGGCGACGATGACGCCGATAGAATACGACCGCTGGTTCTGCTCGCCTTACATCTCCTCGATCAGTCACCAGATTCAACAAGTGCTTCCTGGCACCGATGTGCGCCCGATCCGCCGCGTCGCCGAAACGGAAGGCAGAATCCTGACGCGCGTTGGCGCGCTGCTGTGGCTGGTGACCTTGGCGGCGCTGGTGGCTGCGGGTCTGGCGGTGGCTGCAACTTCGGCGACGACTGTGCTCGAGCGGCGCGTCGAAGTGGGATTGATGAAAGCGCTTGGCGCGACGAATGGCTTGGTGGCGGCGCTGTTTCTCGCCGAGCAATTGATGCTCGCCGTGGCCGGCGGCGGAATTGGCTTTCTGCTCGGCCTCGGTCTCGCGCGAGCATTCGGCGAGAGCATTTTCGGCGTTCCATCCGCGCCGCGCGTGATCCTCCTGCCGGTCATTTTGGCGTTGGCCGCCCTGGTGGCGCTCACGGGAAGCCTGGTTCCGCTCCGGCGCGCGTCGCATTTTCAGCCGGCGCCGATTCTGAGGGGCGAATAGATGTTTGCGCGGCTGCTTTGGAATCTGTTGCGAGCAAGCCGGGCGCGGCTGGCGGTGGCGCTGGTGGCGCTGATTAGCGGCGCGGCGGTGATCAGTGCGCTGGTCAACCTTGATCTCGATGTCGAGCGCAAGCTAACGCAGGAGTTCCGCACACTCGGAGCAAACATTGTCGTTGCTCCGGCCTACGCTCTCGCAGGTTCGGGTGCAAGCCCCATGTCACCGGCACTGATGGATGAATCCGTTGTGCAAACGATTGAAGCCATGCGGACGCCGGCAGTCATCGCCGTCGCACCCTATCTATACGTTGTTGCGCGCGCGAGCGTGGAGAATTCGGACTTGCCCGTGGTCGTCGCCGGGACCTGGCTCGATGGGATTCGACGATTGGAGCCGGCGTGGAAGGTGACGCCCGGCTGGATTGGTTCGCGAGAAGAGCGCAATCTCTGCCTCGTGGGACGCAACGTGGCTCGCCAGTTGGGCCTCGCTCCGGGCAAGGAAATTGAACTTCGTTACGCTGGAAATTCTATTGTTGAAACCGTGGCGGCTGTTCTGGAAGCAGGGGGACCCGAAGACAATCAGATTTTCGTGAACCTGCCCGAAGCACAGGGCCTTTTAGGGTCTGATAAGCGCATCGGTCTCATTCAGTTGAGCGTCGAGGGCTCGGCAAACCAGATTGAATCTTTTGCGAATCGCCTGGGACAGGCGCTGCCGTCGCTCGAGGTACGACCAATCCGTCAGATCGCCGACGCCGAAGGGCTGCTGCTCGACCGGATTCGTCTGCTGATTTTCACCATGGTCTTGCTGATTCTTGTGTTGACGGCGCTCTGCGTTCTGGCCACGATGGCGGCCCTTGCCATGGAGCGGCGCGAGGACGTCGGGCTGATGAAGGCGCTGGGCGGTTCCATCTCGCGCATCGTCGGGCTGTTCTTGGCTGAAGTGGGCGTGCTGGGCGCGGCTGGCGGACTGTTGGGCTATCTGGCAGGTATCGCGCTTTCACGCTGGATTGGCGAGCGGGTGTTCGGCGCGGCGATCACGCCGCGGCTCGACGTTCTGCCACTGACGGTGGCGCTGACGGTCGGCGTGGCACTCGCCGGAGCGATGCCTTTGCGCCTGCTGGGCAAGGTGCGGCCTGCCGTGATCTTGCGGGGAGATTAATGACCAGGCTTGTCGAAGTCGAAAACCTAACCAAGCAGTTCGGCAACGTGCGCGCGCTTGACGGCGTCACCTTCCAGGTGGAGGTCGGCGAGTGGATCGCCATCATGGGGCCTTCCGGCTCGGGCAAGACGACGCTGATCAACATTCTCGGGGGGCTGGAGGCGCCCACGTCCGGCCGAGCCGTGGTGGACGGCACCGACGTTGCGCACCTCGACGAGAAAGGCCTCACGCGTTTTCGTGCCGAAAAGATCGGCTTCGTGTTCCAGCAATTCCACCTCGTGTCGTACCTGAGCGCGCTCGAAAACGTGATGCTGGCGCAGTATTTTCACAGCACCACCGACGAGAAGGAGGCGCGCGAAGCGCTCCGACGCGTCGGTCTGGACGACCGGCTCGAGCACTTGCCTTCGCGGCTTTCCGGGGGAGAGCAGCAGCGCGTGGCGGTGGCGCGGTCGCTGATCAACCAGCCCAAGCTGCTGCTGGCCGATGAGCCAACTGGAAATCTGGATGAGGCCAACGAAGAGATCGTCATCAATCTCTTCCGCGAATTGCATGCGGAAGGTCACACGATTCTGATGGTCACGCACGACTCTTCCATCGGCCGCTTGGCCGACCGGCGCATTGAACTGGCGCACGGACGACTGGTAAAGGTTAATGCTGCTGCGTGGATCAGCTAGTTCCGTAGCAGAATAAGGCGGCGATGCCTATTCCTCTCGACACACGAAAAAAGCCAATCAGCGTGAAGGTCAACGTCTCGACCGGCACGGGAGTGGACATCGCTTGGTCCGACGGCCACGCGAGCCACTACGATTTTCCCTATTTACGCGACCGCTGTCCCTGCGCGCTGTGTAATGACGAGCGGGAAAAGAAATCCAGGATGGCGGGTCTTACGATGGCGGGCCCGCCTGCGGCAGTGCTCCCGATGTACAAGCCCAAGGTGACGGCGCGCTCCGCTGTCGCCGTGGGCAATTATGCCGTTCAGATCGAGTTTTCCGACGGCCATTCGACCGGTATTTTCAGTTTCGACCACTTGCGGGAAATCTGCCCCTGCGAATCTTGCGCGCGCGAATTCCGTCCGTAGGATCAGTTTCCTGCTGAGCATCTTCGCTCGTCACAAGCCTTTTCTTTCCCCTGGAATAATCGTATAGTCCATCCCCGCGCCTTATAATCCATGTCCTCGAATCCCACGGCACCGACTCCATCGCGAACCACTGCCCGGCCAGTCGCTCAAGTTCTGGTGGCCACGACGGCCATGCTCAGTTTCATTTCGTTCTGGCGTGCAGCCGCGATCGTACTGAACGACCTTGCCTCTTCCGCGTACTACGCGGGCGGGATTGCCGAAGATGCGCTGGGCAAAGCAGCACCGTGGTTCATCTTGGGGATCATGCTGTTTTCCTATGCGGTGCGGGCCATTTACGTCGAAAGCTGCGCGATGTTTGTGCGCGGCGGCGTCTACCGCGTGGTGAAGGAAGCGTTGGGCGGCACACTGGCGAAGTTTTCCGTGTCGGCGCTGATGTTCGACTACGTCCTCACCGGCCCGATCAGCGGTGTGGCTGCCGGACAGTATTTTGTGGGCGTTCTCAATGAGTTATTCCGTTACTTCCATCTCGGTCTCCAGGTCGATGTGAATTCCACTGCGATGTGGTTCGCCGTCGCCGTCACTATTTACTTCTGGTGGCAGAACATCAAAGGCATTCCCGAATCAAGCGAGAAAGCCCTTCGCATTATGCAGTTCACCACCGTCATGGTCGTGATGCTGATCGGCTGGTGCTGCTACACCCTGTGGGTTCGGGGGGGCGAACTCCCGCCCGCGCCGATCCTGCGCAACCTGCACTTCAGCAAGAATGCGCTGGGCTGGCTTTACGGGAGCCGGCTGCCGCAGACGGTTACCCTGATTGCCATTTTTGTCGGACTCGGACATTCCGTGCTGGCGATGAGCGGCGAGGAATCGCTTGCACAGGTATACCGCGAAATCGAGCATCCCAAGCTGCCGAACCTGAAGAAGACAGGACTCATCATTTTTGTCTACAGCCTGATCTTCACGTCACTGGTCTCCTTTTTCGCGGTGATGATCATCCCCGATGGCGAGCGGTCACAGTTCTTCGACAACCTGATCGGCGGACTCTCCATGCATCTGGTAGGCCCGTTCTGGCTCCGCCTGGCGTTCCATGTGTTCGTGGTGGTCGTGGGTACGCTGATCCTCTCCGGAGCGGTAAACACGGCCATCGTCGGATCGAACGGCGTGCTGAACCGTGTGTCGGAAGATGGAGTGCTGACGGATTGGTTTCGTCATCCGCACCCGCGCTACGGCACGTCGCACCGAATCATCAACATGATTGTCGGACTCCAGCTCTTGACGATTTTCATCAGCCGGGGCGACGTCGCATTCCTGGGTAACCTCTATGCGTTCGGTGTGATTTGGAGCTTCACGCTAAAAGGTGTGGCAGTCCTGGTCTTGCGCTATACGCACCCGCAGGATCGCGAGTATCGTGTCCCGCTCAACTTCACGATTGCAGGAAAAGAAATCCCGCTAGGCCTCGGCCTGATCACGCTGCTTCTGCTCGGAATGGCCATTATCAATCTGTTCACAAAGCCTGACGCGACGATCGCTGGCGTCACCTTCACCGTCGCGCTCTTCGTTGTGTTTGAGGTTTCCGAAAAAATTCTCCAGCGGCGGGCGGGAGGCCCGCACGTGGAGCTCGACCAATTCAATCTTGCGCAAGAGGCGGACCTTTCGCCGCAGTCTGTCGGCGCACGTCCCGGGAACATCTTGGTGCCGGTGAGCAACTACTACGCGCTTTACCATCTTGATCAAGTACTGCGCCGCGTGAAAACTGAGCAACAGGACATTGTCGTGCTGCATATGCGGCTGTTGCGCCGCTCGGCGTCCGGCGAGTATGACCTGACACCCGATCAGCTTTTCAGCACGATCGAACAACTGCTGTTTACCCGAGTCCTCTCGATGGCGGAGAAGGAAGGGAAACCGATCCGGCTCGCCGTGGCCTCCACGAACGACCTGTGGGATGGCATCCTGCGCGCCGCACTCAACCTGCAGTCCTCGACCGTCGTCGCCGGCAGCTCATCAAAGGTCCCCATCGCGGAACAGGCGCGAACCGTCGGACTCTCCTGGGAGCGGCTGCCCGAGCCTCGGCCGCAATTGACTCTCGAGATTTTTGCTCCGACCGGAGATGAGCAGATTTTCTATTTGGGACCGCACGCGCCGCGGCTCACGCCGAAGGAAATCGACCTACTGCACAAGCTCTGGCTCGGATTGGGCGACGAACTCGTTGGCGAAGAGCTGCACCATCATGACATTGTCCATTTCGCACTCACGGAAGTGGAGCGCGAGATCGATTCAGGGCTCGAACAAGATGTTCTCAAACGTTTGCGTCAGCACCTGAGTGAAATCAAGGCCCGCCGCGCTTCCCGCATGAACTAGCCACTTTCCTGGAACGTGCAACCAGCCTACGCTCGCAATTCGGACGTGCAGTGCGCGCAGCGCATGGCCTTGATCGGAACGGTCGAGAGGCAGTAGGGACAGTCCTTCGTCGTCGGGGCCGCCGGAGCGGGAGCGGGCTTCGCCATCATGTGGTTGACCTGCCGCACAAGCAGGAAGATCGCAAACGCGACGATCAGGAAATCGATGACTGTGTTCAGAAACAGCCCATAGTTGATCGTCGCCGCCCCGTCCGCCTTGGCCGCTGCAAGAGTGGCGAACGACTTGCCGGAAATGTTCAGGAAGAGGCTTGAAAAATCGGTCTTGCCGAGCAGCAGGCCGATCGGAGGCATCAGGATATCGCTGACGAACGAAGATATGATCTTCCCGAACGCCGCGCCGATGATGATACCGACCGCCATGTCGAGGACATTCCCGCGCATCGCAAATTCTTTAAATTCTTTCAGCATCTTTGTTCCTCCTGTGAGAGCGATTCTGGTTTGCCCCATTCCCTTCGTGGATTTGAGAAAAGGCGGAAGACTGTCCCGTGCCTGCGCGCCCAGATCATTAGACCATTTGACGCCCCGGGAATATCAATTGTGAATTCGTCCTACCCGCCGTAGGAGAAGCCGGTCTCGCGCAAGGTTAGTGGCTCTTCATTGTGGCGGACGCCGGCGGCTACCACCTCGGCGACGAAGATCGTGTGATCGCCGCGATGAAGTTCCTCGACGACCCGGCATTCAATCCACGCCGGTGGGTCGAGGAGCACTGGCGAACCGGTCGCTCCCAGCTCGAAGCGGAAGCCGTTCAGTGTGTCGCGTTCGCGTTTCGCGGTTTTGAAGAAACTCGAGGCAAATTGCCTTTGGCTCTTGCCCACAACGTGGAGCGCAAAGGCGCGCGAATTGGTGATGGCCTGATGCAGGCTGCTGTCGCGCTGGATGCCAGCCATGACGAGCGGCGGGTCGAACGAACATTGCGAGAACCAGTTGATCGTTCCCGCCGCCATGGATTCGCCGTCCAGTGCCGTGGCGACGTAAAGACCATAGGTCAGCAGCCGTAAAGCTTTTTTCTTATGATCGATATTCATTCGCCCCCTCGGTGTCGATTGGCGTCACGGGGTGCGCACCAGCAACACAAAGCTCAACAAGCCCCGCAGCATCAGCACGCCGCCGGCGGCAGCCAGCAGCGGCCCACCGTACGAGAACGGAAGCCAGGCGATTGCGAGCACCATCGCACCGACGAGCGCGAGAGAACCCGCGCGCACCCGCGATGCCAAGTTCGGCTTCACCCCCGTGGAGCGCATCCAGATCCGTAATCCCCAATAGAAAAGTATGACGCCGAGGATGATCCAGGAGGTCGAGCGGCCCGGGTGCGCGAAACGGCCGGCGAGAGCCATCACGATGAGTAGCACGCCGAGCAACACGAAGATCAGTTCGTTGAACAGGCGAAACACTTGCGCGTGAGTTGGCATCGCTCGGTTCTTGCCGCGCGGCATTATTACTCACGCTCGGACGCGAAGCAAACATCCGAGGCAGAGGATCCGAGGATAGAAGATTCCCGGTCATCGTGGAATGGCAGGGTGCTAGAATAGCGCGTTTTTTGGGTTGCATCGCTGAGCGCGCAAGCGGAATCCAATAGCGCAGGAGAGAAACGTGTACAACGTCATCATTATCGGGAGCGGCTGCGCGGGGCTGACGGCCGCCATCTACGCGGGACGCGCCACTCTGAAGCCGCTTGTGATCGATGGTTACGAGCCGGGCGGCCAACTCACCTTGACAACCATGGTCGAAAATTACCCAGGATTTCCGGAAGGCATCCTCGGGCCCGAATTGATCGAGCGGATGCGCAGTCAGGCGCAGCGTTTTGGCGCGGAGTTCAAATCCGGCGCGGTGACGAGCGTAAACTTGAGCACGCGCCCCTTCAAGATTACGGCAGGGAAGGAGACGTATGAGGCGCGGGCCCTGATCGTCGCGGCGGGTGCCTCGGCGCGAATGCTGGGACTCGAATCGGAGCGCAAGCTGCTCGGCCACGGCGTATCCACCTGCGCCACCTGCGACGGTTATTTCTTCCGTGACCGCGAAATCGCAGTGGTCGGCGGCGGCGACACGGCCATGGAGGAAGCCACGTTCTTGACCAAGTTCGCGAAGCGGGTCAGCATCCTGCACCGCCGCAAGGAATTTCGCGCTTCGAAAATCATGCTCGAGCGAGCCCGCTCGAATGAGAAGATTCGTTTCATTACGCCGGTTGCGGTGGAAGACATCCTCGACCCCGGCAAGCAAACCGTCGAAGCACTCAAGTTACGCAACCTCGACACCGGAGGGTTCTCCATGTTGCCGGTGGATGGCCTGTTCATCGGCATCGGCCACGAACCCAATACCAAGGTTTATCAGGGCCAGCTCGAAATGAACCCGTCCGGTTATCTCATCACGAAGGATGGCAGCAGGACGAGCGTCGGAGGCGTTTTCGCGGCCGGCGACGTGCAAGACCACGTTTACCGGCAGGCCGTCACTGCAGCGGGATCGGGCTGCATGGCTGCCATGGACGCGGAAAAGTTTCTAGAAGCGCACGAAGGGCACTAGCGCGGCGCACTCCTGCGAGGCATAATTCTTTTTGGATGCTCATTCTCCCTCGAGCCAATCTCTCGTCGCACCCCAACCGCGGAGCCAATGATGCTGCGTAGCATCTTGCTCCACTTGTCGGAAAGCCATCGCATGGCGCGCTGGGTAATACACAACGGGGCGAGCCGGCGCATGGCGCGGCGATTCGTGGCCGGCGAGGCGCTCGAAGAGGCTGTAGCTGCGGCGCGGGCGCTCAATCAGGCGGGGCGGACGGTAAGCCTCGATTACCTGGGCGAGAACGTGGCCGGCGAAGCCGACGCGCGCCGTGCCGCGGAAGCATACTCCGCGATGTTCGACCGAATTGCTGCCGAGAAGCTCGACGCGAATGTTTCGCTCAAGCTCACGCAGCTCGGCCTCGATCTGGGCGGTTCGCTGTGTCAGGACCTCCTCGCAGGGATTGTCGCGCGCGCGGCCAGCTACGGAAATTTCGTGCGCATTGACATGGAAGGCTCAGCCTACACGCAGCGCACGATTGATCTTTGCAAACGCGTGCGCGCGGGGAGCAACGCCGTCGGAGTCGTGCTGCAGTCCTATCTGTATCGCAGCGAACAGGACGCGAAGGACCTGACGGCCATCGGCTGCCGCATCCGCCTTTGCAAGGGTGCTTACAAAGAGCCACCCGAATTGGCCTTCCCCAAAAAATCCGATGTTGATGCGAATTACGTCAAGCTGATGCGCCTCCTGTTGCCGACCGGCATCTATCACGGCATCGCAACGCACGACCCGAACATGCTCGCGGCGACGAAAGACTTTGTCGCAAAGAATAGCATCAACCACGAACAGTTCGAATTTCAGATGCTTTACGGCATCCGCACGGACTTGCAGGAACAGCTAGTGCGCGAGGGCTATCGCCTACGCGTGTACATTCCGTTTGGCCGCGACTGGTTCCCGTACTTCATGCGCAGGCTCGCGGAGCGCCCTGCCAACCTGGTCTTCTTCCTTCGCAACCTCTTTCGCAAGAATTGAGCCGTTTCTCTTTCACAGAAATTCTGCTTATTTGATTTTTCGGCAGACAGAGATGCCGTCGCGCAGCGGGATCATGACCGGATAAAGTTCATGCGAGGAGTAAACCGCGCGATTGAATTGCTGGATGCCGCGCGTCATGTGATCGAGCGCGCGGCGCGTCACGCGGCCCGACCAGAGCGTATTGTCGGCGATCAGCAAGCCGCCGCGGCGGAGCCGGGGCAAGGCTTTCCGCAGTGCGGCCGGGTACTGGTGCTTATCCACATCGATGAAAATCAGGTCGAATTTTCCGGATGTGCGGTCCATCAGCGTTCCGGCGTCGCCCACCAGGAAACGAATGCGGCCCGCGACGCCCGCGCGCTTTGCGTAATCTTGCGCTCGCCACATGTTCAATGGATCGCCGTCAGTGTAGAAAATCTCCGCCTTCGGACCTGCCGCGCGCGCAAGCCAAATGGTGGAATAGCCGATCGCCGACCCCATTTCAAAAATTCGCCTTGCGCCCGACACTTTTGCCAGCAGGTACAGCAACCGGGCAACGGCGGGCCCGATGATGGGCACATCGTGTCGCGCGGCGTAGCGCTCCATCTCCGTGACCACGACGTCGCGCCGCGGTAACAGGCCGTACATGTATTTCTCGACTGCGGTGTCGACGATTTTCCCAGCCATGAGGATTCCTTCCGTTCCGCCCCGTTGGATTCTAGCCGATGGATTCGCCCGGCTTCAGGACGTGAATTTCGAGCCCGGCGACGTCTTGTGTGTGGTGGCGAAGCTCTTCGTGCGTGCCACGCAGCGCGGGAAAGGTGCCGTAATGCATCGGCACCACATGATGGACGTTGAGCAGGCGAACCGCCATCGCCGCTTCGCGCGGGCCCATCGTATAAAGATCGCCGATCGGCAGGCAGGCCAGCTCCGGCGCATAGAGTTCGCCGATCAGCTTCATGTCACTGAAAGCCGTCGTGTCGCCGGCGTGGTAAAGCGCGAGGCCGCCGGGCAAGCGTAGCACGTAGCCGCAAGGCTCGCCGCCATAGATCCGATTGCCGCCATCCTCGATGCTGTTCGAATGGATGGCGTGCACCATCGTGACTTCCACATCGTCAATTTTCTGCGTGCCGCCTTTGCCCATGGGCTGCGTGTTCTCGACGCCCTTTGACGCCAGCCACAGCGCCGTCTCGTAAATCGCGACGACTCGCGGCCTGTGCTGCTTGGCCAGGCCAACGGCGTCCCCGAGATGATCCGAGTGGCCGTGGGTGATCAGCAGGAGATCCACGCGTTCAGTTTTCTTGTGCGCATCGGGGCAGGCGGGGTTCCCCGTGATCCACGGGTCGATGAGGATCACCTTTCCCGAGGGCGTTGTGATCTTGAACGTGCTGTGGCCGAGCCAAGTGATCTTGTTTCCACGAGTCCGAAGCATGAAGGCCTCCACAGCAATGAGAATATTATTTGGGCGCATGGGCCGCAGGTGCGGATGTTTCCGCCGGTGCCTGCAGCAAGGATTGAATCGCCTTATCCCAGTCCTCGCGCGGACGGGCTCCGATGAACTGCCCGACGATCTGGCCATCGCGCGCGTAGAATTCGGTAGTCGGGATGGTTCCATTCCACGCCGGGTTCACGCCGCGGATGAATTCGGAATCGGTTCCCGGCTTCAAACGAAAGTTGTGGAAGCTCGGGTGAGTGCGTTCGAGAAAGTGGCGCACTACGTTTCGATCGGAGTCATCGTCGAAGGTGACGCCCACAACCACCAGCCCTTTCGGACCGTATTCCTTAGCCAGCTCCACGATCATCGGGTATTCGTAGCGGCAAGGTTCGCACCAGGTCGCCCAGAAATTAACGGCCACCGGCTTGCCGTGATATTTCGCGAGCACCGCCCGGTAACCCTCTAGAGTCACGATGGGCGGGTCCAGCACAGACTGCTTCGGTTTAGTGCTGACCGGGGGCTTCTCCGTCTGGGACAAGCCGTGCGGTACCACGAGGCACGCGAGTGACACGGCCAAGCAGAAAGGAACAAAACCGAGGCTGCGCAGCTTTGAAGGATTCCGCATAATCAATCCACGTGAAGCTGCCATTCTATCCGTTTGGATGCAACCGCTTCAACCCGCAGCGCGTGGATTTTCTTGCTGCGGCAATCCACGCGCCGGGCGTGTCGAGTTGAAATATGCTAGCATTGATGTTCGGGGAGCGCCTTTCCCGCGGGCTTGTTCTCGCTGAGATTTGGTGCTATAAGACCGTTTTTGAATTTTGGTCCGGAACTAACAGAAGCGCGCGAAAGACGATTCTGCCAAGGAGAACGTCTCATGGCCTATGTAATTGCTGAGCCCTGCATCGGAACGAAGGACACTGCGTGTGTGGACGTTTGCCCGGTGGACTGCATCCACCCCCGCAAGGATGAGGCGGATTTCGCGGCTGAGAAGCAGCTCTACATCAGTCCCGACGAGTGCATTGATTGCGGCGCCTGCGTTCCGGTGTGTCCGGTGACGGCGATTTTTGCCCTGGAAGACTTGCCGGAGAAGTGGTCCAGCTTCACCCCAATCAACGCCGATTGGTACAAGAACAAGAAAGCGTAGGCTGGGGCGCGGCACGGCGCTCAAGATTCAATTCAGAAAGTTCCGGCGGCAAGCTGGCGTACCCAGTTTGCCGTTTTTGTTTTTTGGATCGATTCTGCACCGAAAAGGTTGGAATTCGACCACCCCAGAAGACTTCTGCCGTGGCTGACGCTGAGTCGAGTTAGACGTCGATGCCGAGCTGCTGGCGCGCTTCGGCGCTGATCATGCTTGGATTCCAGGGGGGCTCCCAGACCACCTCGACCTGGACATCGCGAATCTCTTCGATCGCTCCGACCTGCAGCTTAACCTGCTCGGGAATGGAGGCCGCCGCGGGGCAGCCCTGCGACGTGAGCGTCATCTTGATGTTCACCGTGCCGTCGTCGCTTACCAGCACATCGTAGATCAGGCCGAGATCCAGGATGTTCACCGGGATCTCCGGGTCGTAGCATTTCCGCAGGGCTTCCATCACCCGTTCTCGCTCAACTGGCATCCTGGGACTCCCTGGCTGTGTACACGCTCTCGATTTTGATTCGCATGGGGTGAATCGCGATTGCCCTGATAGGATTTCACACGCCCTTGGAACTGTCAACCGAGCCCTAGATTAGAAAGCTGGTGCCGGCAGACTCGAAAATCCTCGGAGAGATTCTGCAGCGGCGGACAGGGGCTCCGCTGTTGCTATCGGTCACGCTCGTTTGAGCAGGGGCGCTCGATTTGCGGCAATTCCGCCTCCCCTGGATCCTCGCCGGTGGCGAGCGCCGCAGCCCAGCGATTTGCCGCTGCTCGTAGCGCTTCGAGCTTCAGGCCGTGATGGTCACCCGGAAAGTGATCGAGTTTTCGCAGCCCGGCTTTCAGAAGAGATTGTGTGCCCGCTCGATTTCCGCGGCGATAATGATGGAACGCAGCCGCCACCTGGATGATACCTTGAAGAAAGGTCTTCTCCGGCTCGGCCGCGTGGAGCCAGATTTCTTCCCAGGTTTCGTGCGCTTCGAAAAACTGCCGGGAGTTGAACTGTTCGATGCCGCGCCGAAATTGTTTGTCGTCGTGTTGAGCGTGCGCCATGTGACCCGAATGGGCGGAACCGCGAGCATGTTCAAGAAAAGGTGTTCCGCGAATCTGGCAATTCAGAAACACTTTTCTTTCGGCGTGGAATCATAGCAAACTGCATGGCTCGCGAGGGCTGGGATGGAGATTCGAATTGAGTTGCCTGGCGTCAAGCTGGGAGTGGTGGAAGCCGATGGCGTCGCAGTCGAGCTTGTGAATCCAGAGCTCGCGGAGGAGATGGATGCAGTCTGCGGCCGCTTGCGAAGAGTTCACACGCTCGAAGGCGTAATGGAGCTCGAAGCCATTCGAATCGTTCGCGCGATGTTCCGAACATGGGGCGTGGACCCCGCGCGATACCGGCCGTCTTCGGAAGCGCTGCTGCGACGCGTGGTGCAGGGCAAAGGGCTCTACCGCGTCTCGAACGTCGTGGATATCGGCAACCTCGGCTCGATCGAGACTGGCTGGCCTTACGGCAGCTACGACCGGGCGAGGATCGCGCCGCCCGTCAAGCTGCGCGCGGGTAGCGAGAGCGAAACATACGAAGGCATCGGCAAACAAACGTGGCATCTCGCGGGGCGTCCCGTGCTTGCGGATGCCACCGGTCCATTCGGCAGCCCAATCAGCGATTCGACGCGAACGATGGTTGCGGAAGCCACGAGCGATGTCTTGAGCGTCATTTACGCGCCGGCGTCCAGTTCCGATGCGCTTGTCCTGCAAGCGGCACAGCAACTGGGCCAGCGGCTTGCGCGGTCAGCGGGAGCGAAGGCGACAAGGGTGAGCATCGTCACAAAGTCCATCGCGGACTGATCCCCCTCCATATGTAGTCCTGGCAGGCATTTTCGCGCTATTCTTAGGGCTCCGTTTGGGGTCAGGCTGTGGCGAAGTTTCACCTGGTCTTGCTCGTTCATTCTCATCAGCCCGTCGGAAATTTCGACGATGTTCTCGCGCGGGCGTATGCCCAATCGTACTTGCCGTTCCTCGAAGCCCTTTCGCGCCACCCGGGTGTGCGCGTTGGCCTGCATTATTCGGGTCCGCTTCTGGAATGGATGGAGGCAGCGAAACCGGAATCCTTCGACCTCTTACGTCAGCTGGTCGAGCGCGCCCAAATCGAACTGGTCGGTGGCGGCTTCTACGAGCCGATCCTGATTTCCATACCGCCCGAGGATCGCATCGATCAAATTCATCGCCTTTCGGAGTATCTCGAAAAGCATTTCGGTCGGCGTCCACAGGGCGCTTGGCTCGCCGAGCGCGTTTGGGAAGCTCCGCTGCCGTCCACGCTTTCTGCCGCCGGAATCGGATACACGCTCGTGGACGACAATCACTTTCTAGGCGCCGGCTTCGAGCCGAGCCAGCTCTACGGGTATTACCTCGCGGAAGACCTGGGAGCGGCGGTGAAGGTGATCCCCGGCCTGAAAGCGCTGCGGTACCTGATCCCCTATCGCAGTCCGGAAGAAATTCTGGCTTTTCTCGGCCAGGCCGCCAGCGAGCATCCGGGCGGCATGGCTGCCATGGGAGACGATTGCGAGAAGTTCGGCGTTTGGCCGGGAACGTACGAACATTGCTACAAGAATGGCTGGATCGAGAATTTCTTCACCGCGCTCGAACGAAACTCCGCCTGGCTCGCGATCACACCGCCGGGTGAGTACCTCGCCGCGAACGCGCCGCTTGGCCGTGCCGATCTGCCCACCGCTTCGTACACGGAGATGACGGAATGGGCGCTTTCCACCGCCGCTCGGCAGCGTTTCCACGGTCTTATGCAGGAATTTTCATCGCGGCCCGACCTCTTGGCATTCCTGCGCGGCGCCCCGTGGCGCAACTTCCTGAACAAGTATCCGGAAGCGAATCTTCTCCACAAGAAGATGCTGCATGTTTCAAAGAAGATCCGGCGCCTGGCCGCGAGCGGGCGGCGCGGGCGGGCCTTCGTCAACGCGCTTGCCGAGGCGCGAACGAATCTTCTGCGTTCGCAATGCAACGATGCGTATTGGCACGGCATCTTCGGAGGCATTTACGCGCCTCACCTGAGGACCGTGCTGTGGAACTCGCTTGTCCGCGCGGAATCAATTGCCGATGGCGCCGGGCATCGCAAGAAGCGCTATGCGGCAGTGGAACGGTTCGACTTTGATTGCGATGGCTGCGAAGAAATCTATTTCACGTCGGAGCAGTACGCGGCACTCGTGGCCCCCGGTGACGGCGGAACCCTCGCGGCGCTCGATTATCGCCCTGCAAGCGTTACCTTAATTAATTCCGTGGCGCGACGGCCGGAAGCCTACCACGCGCGTTTGAAAGAAATATCGGCGCAGAAGGGCCAGGCGCAGGGCAGCGCGGTTTCGATCCACGAGCAGGCGCGCACGAAAGAAGAGGGGCTCGAACGCTTTCTGCGCTACGACCGATGGGCGAAGAATGCCTTTCGGCTACTGCTCTTCTCCACCGGGAAGTCCCACGCGGACTATGAGCAATTGCGGCTGGACGAGGACGCTTCGCTTGCCGGCGGCGCCTACGAGGTCGAGGAAATCTTGCCCACAAGAATGACGCTTGTATCGCCAGTGCCGGCCGGTCAGCTCGCCTCTGGGGCGTGTGTATGGAGCGCGAAGAAAACTTTCTCGTTTGCTCGGCTCGATGGAGGATTCGAAGTCGCTTGCGACGTCACTCTGAGTCATCGTTCGGCGGAAACCCTCCGCGCGCAATTCGGCATTGAGTCGGTGGTCAATCTGCTCGCGCCATCGGTACCCGATCGCTATTTCGAGTCCGCTGGGAATCGTTATCCCCTACGCTGGAGCGCCGCCACGCCCGCCTCTTCGCTCGGCATGGTGGACGAATGGCAGAAGGTCGCGGTCACGATTGCCGCGCCGGATGCGCGCGAGTTCTGGGTGGCGCCGATCGAGACGGTCTCCGAATCCGAAGAAGGCTTCGAGCGAGTCTACCAAGGCTCGCAAATTCTGGCTGTCTGGCCAGTCGAGCTTGCGGCCGGCGCCGCATGGACCGCCCGGCTGGTGCTGAGGGTCTCACCCGCGGGCGGCGATCAAGCCTGACGGTTGCCGGGGCGAGCGAGCCTCTGTTAGAGTCTTCCCCACGGAGGTTTCAGATGGCCGTTTCCCAGGAATTGCTCGATATCCTCGTCTGCCCGCTGTGCCAAACGCCCGTCAAGCTCACCGGCGACAGCCAGGGCCTGAAATGCTCCACGTGCCGGCGCGTCTATCCTGTCCGGGACAATACGCCGGTGATGCTTGTGGACGAAGCGCGCATTGAATCCGAGTAGCCCATCTACCCTGCTGCCGGACTTGCCGCGGGGCGCGGAAGTGCTGATCGTGCGCCTGCGCTCGCTCGGCGATGTGGTCTTGACGACACCGGCGCTCTCGGCCCTGCACGCCTGGCGGCCCGACCTGCGCCTCTGCGTACTGGTCGAGCCATTCTGCGCGACGCTTCTGGAGGGAAACCTGGCGGTCGCCGAAGTTCTGATCGCGCGCAAGTTCTTGCCCACAGCGCGAGCATTGCGCAAGCGGCGCTTTCCGATTGCCTTCAATCAGCACGCGGGGCCGACGAGTGCGCTGTTGACCAGATTCTCGGGAGCGCCGGTGCGCGTCTGCTGGGATAAGCGGCAGTTCTCATTTCTCTATAATGTTCTCGTGCCGGAGCCGGTCCCTGTGGATGGGAGACCGATGATGCGCACGGTAGAGCATCGCATGCTCCAGTTCCTCTGGACCGGCCTGCCTCAAGGACCCATCCCGCCTGCGGCAGTCTATCCGCAACCCGGCGCATTGGCTTCCGTGGAAGAGAAGCTGGCGGAGAAGGGAATTGCGCCTGGCGAACCCTATGTAGTCCTTCGTCCGGGTGGAAAGTACTTTACCAAGCGCTGGGCCGTCGAGAAATTTGCTGCGATTGCGAAATGGCTGCGGGAATCGTACGGGCTCGCTATAGTAGTGAATCTTGGTCCAGGCGAGCGGGACATCGCGAGCGAGGTTGAGCGGCACCTTGCGCCCGTAAGCGTAGTCCTCGATGGACTCGACTTGCGCGAGTTGATTGCGCTGCTCGCCGGAGCGCACCTCTTTGTGGGGAACGATTCAGGGCCGACACACATCGCTGCGGCGCTTCGGCGTCCGTCCGTGGTAATTTTTGGCTCAAGCAGTTCAGTCTATTGGCGGCCGTGGGGCACGGAGCATCGCATCGTGCAAAACGATTTTCCGTGCAATCCCTGCCCCGAGGACCGCTGCTACGCGTTTGACGAGCCGCTCTGCATCCTCTCCGTCACCCTGGATCAGGTGCGCGAAGCCTGCGCAGCTTTGCTGGCGGCGCAGGGAGCACCTGGAAATCCGAGTACGCTGGTGCAGCTCAAGAGCGGGAGATGAGAGGCGGGACTGGGAAACAAATGAAATCACCTGAAAGCAAGTTGACTCGCGCTCGGCTGGTCCGGCTGGTGAAGTCGCTCCGGGGCCGGCGCATCGCGGTCTTGGGCGATTGGATGCTTGACCGCTACGTTTGGGGCACGGCAGACCGGCTTTCGCCCGAAGCAGCCGTGCCCGTCGTGAACTTCGCCAAGCAAAGCGAGTGTCTCGGCGGAGCAGGCAACGTCGCCGCGAATCTGACCTCGCTGGGGGCGCGCGTTGTGCCGTTTGGCATCGTCGGCGAAGACGAGCCTGCCGGCGCCGTGCGCTCATGCGCCCGCGCTCTCGGCCTCCCGGACAAGGGACTCATCGCGGACCCGTCCCGGCCAACGACAGTCAAGACGCGCATCATCGCGCGGCAGCAGCAAATTGTGCGGGTGGATCGAGAATTGCGAGTGCCCGTGAGCGCTGCGCTTGAGGAGCGGCTGATCAGGCGAGTCCTTGCCGGTCTACGCACCGTGGACGGATTAGTTCTTTCCGATTACGACAAGGGCACAGTCACCGACGGCGTGGCCGATCGGACCTTGCACGCGTGCCAGCGGCTGGGCGTACCGGCCTTCGTCAAGCCGAAGTGGTCGCGGATGCCCATCTATCGCGGTGCCACGGCCATTGTCTGCAACCGCGCTGAGGCGGGCTTCTTGGTCACGCGATCTCTCGATGACGACGCCGCCGTGGAGGAAGCCGGGCGCGCGCTGCTAGCGCATTTCGGCTGCGCCGGCGTGGTGATCACACGCGGAGCGCAAGGTCTCACCGTCTGCGAGCACGATATTCCTAAGTCTTTTCACACGGCCGCGGTCAGCCACGAGCGGCCTCTGGGGCTTTCCGCGGAGGCGGGACGCGATTCCGGGGCTCGCGGGCGCCAGGTGTTTGACGTGACCGGTGCAGGCGACACAGTGCTTGCGACGCTGGCGCTGGCTGTTGCGGCGGGAGCGACGCTGCGCGAAGGCGCGCTCTTGGGCAACTTCGCCGCGGGCGTCGTCGTCGGCAAGTTGGGAACGGCAACGGTCAGCCCGTCCGAACTTCTCGCCGTCTTGCGCGATTTCGATTAGGCCCCTTGAATCGCACATCAACAAAAACCGGGAAGGCCATTCTGCAGAAGACCTCAAATTGGAAGGACGAAGTTTCGCCCAGTAGCTCTCCCAACAATCTGCAGCCCTGGGTCTCCGCCGCGCGATCTCTGCTGCCATGGTTCATCCCCGCAGTTTTGTGCGTTCTGATGAAGCTGTACCTGATGACAAACGGGAAGGGTTTCCGCGTCATCGCGCGGTACCTGGGCCGCGTCGAAGGTACGGGTTACACGGGCCTTTCGTTTCTGGAGCGGCTGACCTTTCTTCGCAGCGAAATCCTGATCGAATTGCTTCTGATCCCGCTTGTGCTTCTGATTTTATTCCGCTATTTGCCACGACTGTGGCGAGCTCTGTTGATTGCGTCACTCAGCTTGGGCGTCAGTCTTGTCC
>JBGQEW010000027.1:0-21920 GCA_041496565.1 Terriglobia bacterium
CAAATATTACGAAGCGGGTATGGACTTGGGCCTTTCGCTCGATCGCGCCGAAAGTTTCCGCGTATTCCAGGGACGGATCCTGGATCAATACGATCAGATGGTGGACTCCGATCACTTCGTGCTGATGGACGGAACTTTACCAGTGAACAAGCTGCAGAAACAGATGCGGCAAATCGTCGAATCGCGAGTGGATCTTTCGCGCTTCGCGCCGAAAAAGTCATGAGCCGATCTCGAAAACCCGCGACCGGCGGCGCCGGCTCGAACGGAAGGCCATCGAAGCGCAACAAAGCCGCAGCGCCAGCCGAGCCTGCTTCGCGCTTCTGCGGCACGGTGATTCCCGGAGTGAATGAAGCGGAGCTGCACGGCACGCTGGTCGTGCTCGAGGGCATGGATGGTTCCGGCCGCTCGACGCAGATCGCGCTGCTGACCGAATGGCTCGAGTCCGAAGGATTTGCGGTGCAGACGATGGGGCTGCGCCGGTCGTCGCTGGTCGCGCAAGATATCGACGCACTGCTGGCGGAGAATGCGGTGACCCGGCTGACGCTGGCGCTGATGTATGCGACCGATTTTTACGACCAGCTCGAACACCGCATCCTGCCTTCGCTCCGTTCCGGGATGGTCGTGCTGGCGGACCGTTATTTCTATACGCTGATTGCGCGCGCGGCGGTGCGCGGCATCGACGAAGAGTATCTGCACGGCATTTACGAAATGGCGCTGCGGCCGGACCTGACGTTCTGGCTCAACGTGCGGCCGGACGTGGCATTCGATCGCGAATTCAAGAAATCCCACAGCATCAGCTACTGGGAAGCCGGCCGCGACATGTCGCTTTCAAACGACTTGTTTCAGTCGTTCATCCGTTACCAATCCATGGTGAAAAAAGAATTCGAGCGGCTTGGCCGCCGCCACAACTTCGTGGAGATGGACGGCAACGGCACCGTTCCCGCCGTGAATAAAGTGTTGCGGAAACAGATCGGCGCGCTGCTGGGAATCCGCGGCACACGTTACACACCGTCCCACACGCTGGCGCACCTCTGGCGATAATTGTGGCCGCACCTGTCCAACTCGCCGCCATCGACGCCGGATCGAACGGGATCCGGATGGTCATCGTTCGCGCGACTTCTTCCACGGAAATTCACAAGCTCGAAACGGAGCGCGCCGCCGTGCGTCTGGGCCACAACGCATTTACGCGGCACGTCCTGGACGCAAGCACTCTGCGAAAAGCGGCGCGGGCGTTCGCACACTTCCGAGCGCTGATGGATCGCTATCACGTGGCCTCGTATCGGGCCGTGGCCACCAGCGCGGCACGGGAAGCGCGCAACCGCCAGGAGTTGATCGAGCGCATCCGGCGAAAGTCTGGAATCGAACTCGAGGTGATTTCGGGTGCTGAAGAGGCGCGGCTGGTTCGCGCGGCGGCGCTCAGGGCGGTGGGGGACGATATTTCCCCGCGGCTGATTCTCGATCTGGGTGGCGGCAGCCTCGAACTGAATCTCATGCGGGGCAAGGCTCTCGAGAACACCTTTACCGTTCCGCTCGGTACCGTCCGCCTGATGGAGACATTCAGCAGCGGCGGGGCCATGGGCGAAGACGCGGCGGACAAACTAAGCCGCCACATCCTGTCGGTGTTGCGTACGGTGTTGCCGTCGCAGCCGGATCTTTCCCGCGCCGTGGCAGTGGCGACGGGAGGCAATCCGGAAACGCTGGCGCGGATTGCCGCAGGCCCGCGATTCCGAGGGATGGACACACTGAACCTGCGCCTTCTGCGCGACCGGATGTGGCAAATCCTGCGCCTGGACGTAGCGGGGCGGATGCGAAACTTCCGCGTTCGCAGGGATCGGGCCGAAGTGATGGGCATTGCGGCGATCGTGCTGAACACGGTGGGACAGTGGCTCAACTTGAGGAGCATGCTCATTCCCGGAGTGGGAGTCCGCGAAGGCGTTCTGCTCGACCTGGTAGCGGAGCAGTATGCGCCGGATTTTTCGACGTCTGAAGAGCGGGAGCAGGCGCGGGTGCAGGTGGCGAGTGCACAGTGGTTTGCTCGCCGGTTGAATTACGACGCGAAGCACGCCGAGCAGGTGCGCCAACTGGCGCTCTCGCTCTTCGATCAGCTTCGCCCTCTGCACCGCTTGGGCGCCGATCTGAGGCTGATTCTGGAGCTGGGGGCCGTGCTCCACGATGCCGGGCACTTCGTCTCCACCAAATCGCATCATCGTCACGGTGAATATCTGGTGCGAAACGGCGAAATTCCCGGGCTGCGCGGCTGGCGGTGCGAGATGGTGGCGTGCCTGGTCCGCTATCACAACCAAAAGGACGAGCCGCACACGGATCATAAAACCTATGCGGCGCTCGACGGGCCGCGGCGCAGGCAGATGCGAGTGCTGACATCTTTGCTACGGCTGGCTGAGAGGCTGGAAAGCGCGCACGCGGAGGGCATCGCAGAGGTGAACGTGGAAGTGAATCGCCGCACCGCCATTTTCCGCTTGCAGCTTCGCAATGGGGCATCCGTGGACTACGCGGGCCTGCAACGCAAGGCCTCTCTCTTCGAACGAGAGTTCAATCTCAAGGCAATCTTTCGGCGAGTCCAGCTAAGAGAAAGGGTCGCATAAATCATGCTGCTTTATCTTGTTCGCCATGGAGTGGCAGTTGACCGAACCGATCCGGAATGTCCGGCTGACCCGGAACGGCCGCTGACGCGAAAGGGAATTGAGAAGACACGCGCGGCGATGCTCGGTCTGCGCGCACAAGGCATCGAGCCGGATGTCTTGATCACCAGCCCTTTCCTCCGCGCTGCGCAAACCGCAGAAATTGCCGCCGAGAGTCTTCGCTACCCGCGCGACAAGATTCGCCGAAGCGATTGCCTGAAGCCGGGCGCCGAGCCGGCCGAACTATGGAAAGAACTGGCGCGGCTGAAGTCTAAGGAAGTCATCTGTTTCGGCCACGCGCCGAACCTGGATTTGGTCATTGCCAGCGCACTGGGAGCGCGTTCCACGGTCACGTCGCTGAAGAAAGCAGGGGTGGCTTGCGTTGAACTGGATTCGGTCGCCCCGCCGAAGGGGCGCCTTGCGTGGCTCTTCCCGCCGAAAATCCTGCGCATGTTGGGCGAGTAGTTCGCAAAGCCGGAAGGGCGGCAGACACCGCTAGGCGGCCACGGCAGGGTCCGGCGCGGACGATTGGACGATGACCGGCCGCCCGATGCACCGTTCGAGCAATCGCTTCTTCTCCGCCACCACAGCTGAATGGATGGCTTCTTCGCCACAGCCGGCTACGCGAACGACGAGCGCCTCGCGCCGGTTTTCCACATCAAGGCGAGTGATCTTGCCGCTGCGATCGGCATCCAGGCTGTCGGCGAGCCGGAGAACTGCTGCGAGCCACGCGACCTTTTGCTGTTCGCGGGGAGAAAGAGAGCCGTAGCCTTCGTGGCTGCTCCGCGGCTCCGCGCCACGATGATACCGCGCCACCAAGGCGACCCTCTGCATGCCATCGCGAGTCCATCCCAGCGGCGGCGGACAGTCACGAATCAAACGATAAGAAGATTTGTGATGTTCCCGCTTGCCCTTCGACCGGCCCACATCGTGGAGCAGGGCGGCGGCATAGAGGATTCTTCTCGCGCCCGCGTCCTGAAACAGGCCATCGGAAGCGGCAGCAGGAAGAGAATCAAATAATTGCAGGCTCAGGCCAGCCACCTGGCGGGCGTGACGGAAGTCGGGGTCAAGAAAGGAAGCCCAGGCCTCTAATTTTGCCAATGCCGCTAGTTCGAGCCGCTTTCCGGAAGGCAAGTGACGCCGCCAAGCCAGCCAAAGAGAATCCTTTCCCGTCGTTTTCCGGTGATATTCCTCGAGGCGTTCCCGGCGAGCGCGTTCAATCCGTTCAAACCAAGAAGCCAGGGAGGTCCGGTCTAGAGCTGGACGAACCAGGCGCAAGGTTCGCCGCATGACATCGAGATCGTGCACGTCTCCGAGAAGGTCTTGGATTCGCTTCAGGTCCGGTCCCCAAGTGGCGTGACGCCGGGGAAGGAAATTCTCGGCAGTATATCGGAAGCGCTTGATACCGATGCGTAGCCGGTGGAATGCGACGCGGCTGCGGCTGCGCAGGGCAAAGCCATGCAGCGCGACCGCCTGGTTCCACCGTTCGAGAGCCAGGTGTTGAAAGGCCAGGCCATCAGCCGGAACGCGGCGTGCCCTACCCGCAAGTTCGATGGCGCGGCGGTGCCAGAGCTTGCGATCGAAATTTTCGAAAGCTTGACGCGTCTTCGATTTCGCCTCCTGTTCTCGTGCGGCAAGGGTTTCTAGCAATCTCGTCCTCAGCGGGTCACCTTCGGGCCCCAGCTTCTGGACCCAGGCAATCTGAATGTGTGTATCGCGCAGGTCGCCGAGGCGCTTGAAGAGTTTTCTGCTGGTCTTGTTGAGTTTGCCCCACGCAGGATAGGAATCGATGTCGATCATCGTCCTGGCAATCGAGCGGCAGCGGCGCAGGGCTATGCGCAGGTCGTGCACGCTCTTGGCATCGAAATCTTGCTGGACGCGATCGCATTCGGCAAGAACGCGGCTCGCCCAGTCGGCAAGACCTCTTCGCTCTCTGTGTTCAGCCGGACTGGCGATGAGTTGCGAGGCCATGAGATTACTTTCTTCGTATGATGGGGAGCGAAAGATGATCGCTTCGCTTCCGTGTGAACCACTGCCGACCCGCAAATGTTTCTCAATCGCGGACGAGGGCGTATCGAGTTTCTCTACGAGGAAATCAAAAACAGAAGGCCCACCGGCAAAGGTGGGCCTTCGAGGGGAGAAAAGCCCCAGGCCAATGCGCGGATGGCCTCAGAACTCTTTCCTCAAGGGCAGTCTAGAAGAGCGGCACAAATGAAGTCAAGCCGTAAAAGCAAGTCGGTGGAAATCTTTAAGTGCTTGTGATGCTTGAAGATACAGTGAATTTCGGAGGTGTTGAGAGAAACGCAGACAAATCACGCAGGGAGGATATCAATAAAAGTCCTTTGCTTCTATGGGCTTACTACTCAGTCCTAATTGCAGGATTTCGACTTCGCTGCTTCGATCGAAAACTTTCCCGGGCAGCAAGCGCTTGACGAGGAGGCGCAAGCCGCCGAAGGCGAGGCTGGCTACAATTGCGAACAAGCAGAGAATTCCAGTTCCAACAAAGATTCCAACAATGATTGCCGGCCAGCCCGGCTCATTGAAGGTTACGCTCGGCTCATTCCACGTCACGCTCGCCTCGAAGCGAAGATTTTGCAGAAGGGAATCGGCAGCCGCTTTCGATTGCGCGTTCGCAACCAAGGCAACCAGCGAACTGATTTTCCGAACATAGAGAAGCGGGCGCGCATCGCCGGGCGTCGCGAGTTCGTCGACATCGTCGACGAGGCGGAAGCGCCTCTCGAGATTTCTTACCTGGAGCGAAGCGACCTGGGGAGTGGGGTATTCCGCGAGGAGCAGAATTTCTTCTTGGCCGTCCACGCGGTATCGCGCCAATTGGGCTTCGGCGCCATTCGCGAAGCCCAGCCAATCGTCATCCGCCAGCGGCAAGTAGTGATTGAGTGCTATCGGCCCCATCACGTAACGGTCGGAACGCGGAACCATCCCACCGGTTGGCATGTATTGCGCCAAGAATGGGTAAGCCCCCTCCTGAGCGTTCGGCCGTACTTGGGAGACGAGCACCTTTAGATCCGCTCGAAGCGGATAGAGATTCTTACCGGAGATGTCCAAGACAAGGTTGCCAACAAGGACGAGAGCTCGGTCGCGGGAGAGGGACGAGTGCGCAGAGAGGCCGGCGGGCCGCATTTCAGACGCGCGCAAGAATGAGTACGCGCCGTAGGCGCCGCTCGCGTCCTTCATTCGATAGAGAGTCACCAGCAAATTCCCACGGTCATTGGAATAGGAGGCTTGCTCCGCGCTCTGGGCGCCATACTCGCGCAGCGCGGCGGCGGTATTGCCTGCCAGATAATCTAGGCCGGTATTGGCATTGCCCGCCGGCTGGGCCATCGCCTTCTGCCAATTGGCGTAACGGGCGGGTAGGCCGTCCTGCGCAAGCACCGAGAGAGGCGCGAGCAGGAGAACGAAGGCAAATATCGATAGTCTCAGGCGCATACTCTTCCGTTGCATTAGATGTCGAAATTGTACTTTTAGTTCCCGGCCGAAGCCAGCAAAAGCTCTCAGCGCGGCGAGGATTCCCTTTCGGAAACGAGCTTCTGGCGGTTGTTGGAGACGCTGTTCAGGCTTTCGAGGTAGCTGACGACGCCGTGGTACAACCCTTCGGCAACGCGCTGCCGCTGATCGGGCTTCTTGAGCAGCCGCTCGTCGTTCGGGTTGCTGATGAAGGAGATTTCCGAGAGCACCGAGGGCATGTCTGCGCCGATCAGCACGACGAAGGGCGCCTTCTTCACGCCACGGTCTCGTTCGGCCTGGCTGGCTGCGCGAAGGCGCTTCGAGAGCGATGACTGGATATCGGTCGCCAGCTCCTTCGACTCCTCGATCTTTTCATTGCGGGCGATTTTCTTGATCAGGTCCTGCAGTTCGTGGATGGACGATTGCGACTGGGCATTTTCGCGCGCCGCCACTTCCATCGTCTCGTCCGACGTGGCGAAGTTCAGGTAGTAGGTCTCGATTCCGCGCGCGGCCTGGTCGCGGCTCGAATTGGCGTGGATGGAAATGAACAGGTCCGCCTTGGCCTGGTTGGCGATGGCGGTGCGCTCCTCCAGCGGAACGAAGGTGTCGTCGCTGCGCGTATAGACTACCTCAGCGCCGGGCAGGCGCTCCTCGATCAACCGGCCAAGCCGGAGGGCCACGTCGAGGCACAAATCCTTCTCCATCAATCCGTGGGGGCCGATGGTTCCCGTGTCATGTCCGCCGTGGCCCGGGTCGATGACGATGCGGCTGATTTTGAGACCCAAAGTACGCGTGAGCGAGTGTTGTCCATCACGAGTGGGCCTTGATTCAAACGGCGGAGTGAGGGTGGCTGCGGCGGAGTGGCTCTCTTTGCCGGACTTGGACGTCGCAGGCTTGCTTCCGTTACCGCGGCGCATCAGATCGGAATCGTCGGGCTGCGCCGAGACAACCACGGCTTTGTCCGAGGTGGCCGCAGGCTTTTCCTCAGTTGGCAGCGCCGAGGATGAGACGGGAGCGCGGCTTGAACTGCCTTTCGCGACTTCCGCACCTTTGCCGTGGACGTCGATCACCAGGCGGCAAGGATTCGGAAGGATAAAGGCTGAGTACTCCTTCACCTTGTCGACGTCGAGCACGACGCGGACCGTGCCTTTTTGATTCTGCGCCACACGGATGGCTTTCAGGAATCCGTTTTGGACTTCAAACGTCTTGCCTGCGAGCGCAGGGCTGAGCTTGGCCTCGTAGAGGTCGAAATAGATGCGGTCGGGATTGGAGATGCGCGCGGACTGATACTTCACTGTGTTTTCGAGATCGATCACGATGCGCGTGTAGCTCTCCGCGTTCCACTGGCGGATGTTGGTCACGCGCGGGAGTTGCTGGTCCTGTGCGAGCTGCTCGGCAAGCTTGCGGCTCGATCCGGGATGGAGTCCTGCTTCGCGTTCCTTGGCGATTTCCTTAAGCGCCTGCCGGGCGCTATCGGCCTTGGCCGAATCGGGATAGAGCTTGAGGAAATCCTCAAACGCCGCCCGCGCGGCGTCGAGCCGATTCATGTCCTGCTGCTCAATCTGCGCGATGGTGAACAGCGCATCCTGGCGGTATTTCGTGCCCGGATATTCCTTCAGCAGGAATTGGTAGGCATCAATGGAGGTTTGGAAGAAGCTGGGATCGAACTGGCGGCCCATGTCCTGATAAAGCTCGGCCACGGCCATGAGCGCCGGGGTCACTTCCTGCGCTTGCGGCGCGATGCGGTAGACCAAGCGGTAAGCATCCACGACGCTCTTGTAAAGTTCGAGGGTGCGGTCTTTCTGTGGCTGGCCCTCGAGAGAGGTACGCATCTTCTGCGCCCGCTCGTACTGCGCATGCGCCGCCGCTTTTTTCTGCGGTTGGGCTTGCACGGCCGTAAATGAACACAGAGCGAGCACCGCGGCGATCGCCGGCAGGAAGGCTGGGCGAAATGTTGCGGAATTTCTCCGCTTACTGGGTCTCATTCGTTCGTAAAAACTACCCGGCCGCGCTCATCCACAGTTCGTTGGATGGGGCGCGAGGCCGGCTGCCAAAAACCAGGAAGGCTGCCGGAGCCGGGCCGGAAATAGGAATTGGTTATCCTCTGCACATAATGACGCGTTTCCGGATAATTGGGAACGCCGCCGAATCGTTCCACGGCCCCTTCGCCCGCATTGTAGGCAGCCAGGGATTTCACCACGTCACCGTTGAATCGATCGAGCAGATCCCGCAAGTATCGCGCTCCGCCGTCCAAATTTTGTGCAGGGTCAAACACGTTGCTCACGCCGTAGCGTTGTGCCGTTGCCGGAATCAATTGCATCAATCCGAAGGCACCCTTGGACGAAATCGCCCGGGGGTTCCCGCCGGATTCCGCCTGGACAATCGCGCGAACCAGAGCCGGGTCCAACCGGTGGCGTTCCGCCGCCTTTTGAACCAACCGGTTGAGCTTGTCCGGGAGAATCGCGGGCGCGGCACCGTCGTCAGCGGAGAAGCCGCCCGACTGGCGAACACGTCGGATGGTTCTCAGTTGTTGCGGCGGTTCCGCATTCACGAAGACGAGCTTCCCCTGCTCATCCACGTATGATGCAATTTGGGCGCTTGCCGGTCTCGCCGCAACGAGCCAAACTGCTGCGGCGAGCACCGCAACCGCCATAGATCGAGTTTCCATCCGTTTCCGGAGAAGGCAGAGCATCCCTATTCCCAAATGAGACACACCCACAGCGGGAAAGGAGGTTCGTCCCGGCATGGGCAGACTGGCGCTGATGGAAATTATAACATCCGCTCAATGAGAGGGACTACGTGAGCGATAGTACTTTCAATGGCCGATGTGTCTTTTCCGCCAGCCTCAGCCAGGTCGGGTCTGCCACCCCCGGAGCCCCCCACTTGACGAGCGAGCTCCTGGATAATCTTCCCGGCATGGAGCCGGGAGGTCAAGTCTTTCGTAACCCCTGTAATTAGAGCAACTTTTCCGTCATCGGCCGATGCCAAGACGACGACTCCGGAGCCGAGCTTCTGCCTCAATACGTCAACGAGCTGGCGCATGCCTTCACGGTCCACGTCGTCTACACGGGCAGCCACCACGCGAACGTCCTTTACCTGGAAGGCGCCTTCGAGCAGCTCGTCAACCTTGGAGTGGGCAGTTTTGCGCTTGGCGGCCTCCAAGTGCTTCTCGAGCTGCCGGATGGTCTGCGTTTGGCGTTCCACGGCGGCGAGCAGGTTGTCTTCACCGGCATTGAGGGCGGCCGCAATCGAGCGCAAGGTCAAAAGCGTCCGCTGGTAATTCGCAAGAGCGCCTTCGCCGCTGATGGCCTCGATGCGGCGAACGCCGGCAGCGGCGGATTGTTCCGCGGTGATCTTGAACAAACCAATCTCGCCGGTGCGATTGGCGTGCGTGCCGCCGCAAAGTTCCTTGCTGTAGAAGCCTCGCGGCGAAGCGGAATCGGGGACCGTGACGACGCGAACGTTCTGCTCGGGGTAGCGGTCGCCGAAAAATGCCAGGGCGCCGGAAGCCAGGGCGTCGTCGAGATTCATGATGTCTGTTCGCATTTCGAGATTCTTGAGGATCTCCTCGTTGACCTGCTGCTCGATTTCCTTCAGTTCGACGGCATCCACCGCGGTGAAGTGCGAGAAGTCGAAGCGCAGGTGATCGGGCGCGACGAGCGAGCCCGCCTGTTTCACGTGCGTCCCGAGAATATTGCGAAGGGCTGCGTGCATCAGGTGCGTCGCGGTGTGGTTGCGCATGATGCTCGCCCGGCGCGGGGCGTCGGCTACGCACACCACGCGGTCGCCCACGCGCAGAGTTTCCTTGGCGACGATGCGATGGGCGATGAGGCCCGCGACCGGATAATAAGCGCCATTGACCTCGGCGACTTCGAGCGTGCGATCGTTGTCGTAGAACTTCCCGATATCCGCCACCTGGCCGCCGGATTCGGAATAGAACGCCGTGCGATCGAGCACGATTTCAGCTTCTTTACCCGGCGCGATCTCGTTGACCTGGCCTTGGTCGGTGACGATTGCTTCGATGTGGCAATCGGGCGCCGTGGTGTCGAAATAAAAATCCGGCTCGGTCTTGAATGTTTCCGCGAGGTGCGTATACACGGGACGCGCCGTTTCCTTGTGCGCGCCCTTCCAGGATGCCTTGGCGCGCCGGCGCTGTTCCGCCATCGCTCGTTCGAACTCTGCATCGTTGAACTGGATGCCTTGATCCCGCAGCACGTCGGTGATGAAGTCGAGGGGCAGGCCGAAGGTGTCGTAGAGCCGGAAGGCCTTCTCCCCGTCGTAAGAGACCGCGGATTGTTTCTTCTTCAGCTCGAGAAGCGGCGCAATGTCTTCTTCGAGCCTCTTCAAACCTACGTTGACGGTGCGGGTGAAGCGGCGCTCCTCCTCGTTCAAAATCTGATCCACGCGCGCGGTGTTTTCGGCGAGTTCCGGATAGGCCTCGCTCATTTGCTTGCGCACCGACGCCGACATCGGCGAAAGGAAGGGAGAAGGAGCATCCAGCATGCGCGCGTGACGCAGCGCGCGGCGAATGATTTTGCGCAGGACGTAGCCGCGGCCCTCGTTCGAAGGAACGACGCCGTCGGAAATCAGGAAGGTTGCGGCGCGCGAATGGTCGGCGACGATCCGCAGCGACGGAAGGATGCGCGCATCGTGCAAGTCCGCGCCGGCAAGCTGCGCAGCATCCTGCATCAGCGGCTGAAAGAAATCCGTATCGAAGTTGCTGACTTTACCTTCCAGGACAGCAGCGAGGCGCTCGAGGCCCATGCCGGTGTCCACCGAAGGCTTTGGCAGGGGGTTCAACTTGCCTTCTGCGTCGCGATTGAACTGCATGAAGACGAGATTCCAGATTTCGACGTAACGCCCGCACTCGCAGCCGAACGCGCAGTCCTTGTGGCCCTCATCGGACGCGGCCGGCCCCATGTCGTAATGAATCTCGCTGCAGGGCCCACAGGGGCCAGTGTCACCCATGGCCCAGAAATTCTCCTGGATGCCAAATTCGTGGATGCGATCCTTCGGAACGCCCTGGCTGACCCAGTTGTCGTAGGCTTCGCCATCGCGCTCGATGCCTTCTTCACCTTCGAAGATTGTGACGTAGAGTTTGTCCTTCGGAATGCCGAATCGGCCCGCGGCGGACGAAGTGACCAGCTCCCAGGCAAAGGCGACAGCGTCTTTCTTGAAATAGTCTCCGAAGGAGAAATTGCCGAGCATCTCAAAAAACGTGTGGTGGCGGTTTGTGAAGCCGACGTTTTCGAGATCGTTGTGCTTGCCGCCGGCGCGAACGCATTTCTGGCAGGTAGTCGCGCGCCGATATTCGCGCTGATCGAGTCCGAGGAAGACGTCCTTGAACTGGTTCATGCCCGCATTCGTGAACAGCAATGTGGGATCGTTCACAGGGACAAGCGAGGAGCTGCGAACCATTCGGTGGCCGTTGCCCTCGAAGAATTTCAAGAAGGTGCGGCGGATGTCGTTCCCGGTCAAGTGGCCCCTCAGAAACCCACGCTTAGCGCGGCACGCTGGAAAGGCATTATCGCAGACGCACCGCGCACCCGCAACGCCGCATGCACCGCAAACAGTGAGCGGAGAGATCGGCCGGGACGGGTCCGAAGCCAGCCCTAAGGAAAGAGAATGTGCAACGCACTAGGATTCGTCGGAGGGCGCCGCGTCGGGGAATTCGACGCCGTGCTTCACGACGGTGCGAAGCTCCGAGCGGATGACATCGGCGGAAAAGCCCGCGCGCATCAGGCTGCGATAGAGGGAGGCGAGTTTGCGTTCGTCGAGCGCGATGCGCAATTTCCCGACGAGGCGCTGGAGGCGCGCGCGAACGAGAGCGGCTTCATCTGTTTGCGCGAAGGTTTCTTCGAGTGCGGCCTCGATGAATCGATCGGGGACGCCGCGTGCGCGAAGTTCCCGCGCGATGCGATAGCGTCCCTGGCGGCGCGACAAGGCGTGGCCGCGGGAGAACTCTCGGGCGTAGCGCGCATCGTCGAGGTATTGGCGCTGCTTCAACCGCTCGAGAACGGGCCGCACTTGCGAAACCTCGAGGGCGCGGCGTTCAAGATACTCGCGCATCTGATGAATCGAATGCGCCCGGCGCGTCAGCGCGCGCAGGGCAGCGGCGTAGAGCTGCTCTTCGGTTGAGAGTTTGCGAGGTGCCTGCACAATAAGGAGCATAGAAGCTGCGAAGCGGGGAAGCAAGGAGGGAGAGGAGAGAAAGGATGGAAAAGAAGGGGAGGAGGTAGAGGAAGTATAGGATGAAGCGGAAAAACAGAAACAGCCAACGCCTACAAGTTGAAACCTACGGCCTAAGAGCTACGACCTAAAACCTAGCCTCACCGCTGGCCGAGGCGCTCGAACTCGGTCATGGTGCGTTCCATATCTTCGCGGGCCGCATCGGAGGCGGAGCGAATGCCTTGGATACGCAGCTTGAACTCGTCGGGGTTCGACGCGCGGATGAGAGCTTCCTCGTAGGTGATCAAGTTGCGGGAGTACAAATCGAAAAGCGACTGGTCAAATGTTTGCATGCCGTACTGGCTGGTGCCGGCGGCGAGCGCGTCGCGAATCAGGCGCGTCTTATCCGGATTGATGATGCAATCGCGGATGTAGGCGGTCGCGATCAGGATTTCGCAAGCGGGGACACGGCCAGCGCCATCGCTCCGGCGCACCAGGCGCTGGCTGATGACGGCGCGAAGAGTGGAAGCAAGTTGCAGACGAATCTGCTTCTGCTCGGGCGGCGGAAAGACGGCGATGATGCGCTGAATCGTTTCGGTGGCATCGAGTGTGTGCAACGTGGACAAGACCAAGTGTCCGGTTTCGGCCGCGAGTAAGGCCGTCGAAATGGTTTCCAGGTCGCGCATTTCGCCGACGAGGACGACGTCGGGGTCCTGGCGAAGCGCGGCGCGCAGCGCGGTTGAAAAGTTCGAGGTGTCCACTTCGACTTCGCGCTGGTTGATGAAGCCCTTCTTGTCGCGGTGCAGGTACTCGATGGGGTCTTCGATGGTGATAATATGTTCGCCGCGCGAGGAATTGATGCGGTCGATCATCGCCGCGAGCGTGGTGGATTTGCCCGAACCGGTGGTCCCGGTGACGAGCACCATGCCGCGCTGCTCCTCACAGATCCTTTCAATTGTGCGCGGGAGTTCGAGCTCTTCGATCGTGCGAATCTTCGTGGGGATGACGCGCAGCACCATGCCGACGTTGCCGCGCTGCTGAAAGACGTTGACGCGAAAGCGTCCGAGCCCCGCCACGCCATAGGCCATGTCGAGCTCGGCAGTCTCCTTGAATTTTTGTTTTTGCCGGTTCGTCATCATGCTGAACGCCATGGAGAGCATCTCTTCGGGCGTGACGCGAGGAATGTCGGTCAGCGCGTGGAGGACGCCGTCCACACGCAGATAAGGATTGTTGCCAACCTTCAGATGCAGGTCGGACGCTTTGCTTTCGACAGCGCGGCGAAGGAGATCGTCGATGCTGAGAGCCATGGCGAAGGCGCCTCCGAAGAGGCATCTTTGCAACGTAGCATGCGACCCGGGGCGGAACAAGGAGGTGGCGTCGACGAGTTGCCAAGCCGGCAACCCTCCGAAATCAGGCTTCTCTCAGGAACATTCGGTCGTAGAGCCAGCCCGCCAAGATGCCGCCGAGCAGCGGGCCGATCCAATAGACACCATGATTGGCCCAATGATGTGCGGCTAACGCTGGGCCAAAAGCGCGCGCAGGATTCATCGCGCCGCCAGTGAAGGGCCCGCCCATGAGGATGTCCATGGTGATCGTCAGGCCAATCGCGAAACCAGCTATCTTGTTAAATGCGCCCTTGGGATCCACAGCGGTTGCAAAGACGACGAAAACCAGCAGAAACGTCATCACTCCTTCGAGAAGCATCCCATGGGCGCGAGAAAAGTCCGTCGCCAGATCGGGAGTGCCGAGCGAAACGGGGCCCCAAACGGAAACCGCGAAGATGGCGCGAAGCAGATAAGCCGCAGACATCGCGCCGAGCAATTGCGCCACCCAATAGAGGATTACCTGCATCGTGCTCAGCTTCTTGGTTACCCAGAAGCCGATGGAAATAGCGGGATTGAAATGGCCTCCCGAGATGTGTCCGAGCGCTGAGACCATGATGGCGATGGCCAGACCGTGAGCGAGGGCGATCCCCACCAGGCCAACGCCACTCTGATTGGACGTGCGGAGAAATTGATCGCAACAGATCGAGCCGGCACCGATAAAGATTAGTGTGAAGGTTCCAATGAACTCGGCGACAAGCTTTTGCGGCAAGCTATACACGGCACCCCCTGTGCAGAAAGATGATTCGGCGCGCAGTTTGAACGGAAAATCTTCGGGAACCGGCGGGGATTGTATCGGAATCGCCTTGTTGAGTCAAAAATCAGCGCGTGGCAACGCTGATGGGAACGCCGACCGGAGTGAGCCAGCCGTGGCGATCAGGTTTTGTGCCGCTGGTGAGGCCGAAGAATTCTTCCTGGATCACCTTTGTGATCGGCCCGCGCTGTCCGCTGCCGACCTGAATCCGGTCGATCGAGCGAACGGGCGTGACTTCGACGGCCGTGCCCACGAAGAAGACTTCATTGGCGATGTAGAGCATCTCGCGCGGGATCACTTGTTCTGCGACTGGGATATTCAGGTCGCGGCAGATCGCCAGAATGCTGTGGCGGGTGACTCCGGGGAGGACGCCGCTCGAAAACGGGGGCGTGAGGACCACGCCGTCCATCACCATGAACAGGTTTTCGCCTGAACCTTCGCTGACGTAGCCGTTCACGTCGAGCCCGATGCCTTCGACGTAGCCATTCACCATCGCTTCCATGCGAATTAATTGTGAGTTCATATAGTTCGCCCCGGCCTTGGCCATTTGCGGAAGCGTGTTGGGCGCCGGGCGCGCCCACGAGCTGACGCAAACGTCCACGCCCTCGCGCAGCGCTTCTTCACCCAGATACTTGCCCCAATCCCAACAAGCGAGATAAGTTTCGATCGGGACATTGTGCGGGTTGACGCCCACCTCGCCGTAGCCGCGCAGGATGATGGGCCGGATATAGCAGGCTTCCATCTTGTTGAGACGAACGAGTTCCACGGCACCCTGGCAGAGATCGTCAAGCGAGAAGCCAGATTGCATTCGATAAATGTGCGCGGAGTTCAGCAGGCGCTGCATGTGGTCCTGCAGGCGGAAGATGGCGGGGCCTTGCGTCGTCTTATAACAGCGGATGCCTTCGAAGACGGCGGAGCCGTAGCTGATGACGTGCGACGCCACGTGAATCGTTGCGTCGTCCCAGTCAATGAATTTGCCGTTATGCCAAATCTTATCGGTCTTCTGAATGCTCATCGGCAATCTCCCCGCGAGCTGCAGGAACGGATGGATTTGACCCGGAGCGGATTATAGCACACGGATTTTCGCGTCGATGGGAACGCAAAGAATATGAAGCGCTGCGCCAAAGTCCAAATTGGATGCAGACGATTCAATGCTCCACAGGCCCATTTAAAAATGATCCTCCTCGACAATCTCCGCGGTTTCCTGCTCCTGCGCGCGAAGGATCTTGTCCCAGGAGCTGGTTTGCCAATTGTCCCTCCGGAATTCTTCGGTGATCCAGGGAGCAAGTGGCAGCATCAAGCGGCGAGAAAGAGCGGCAACGTAGGGCTCGTACATGCGACGAAGCTCCCGCAGGCGCTCATCGGCGGCACCGCCGTCGTGAAGTTGCAGGCCCGCAGCCACCAGACGCGTGCGGATCTGCGCGAGCGTCGCCGTGGGCAAGCGGTCTTTCTCCGGCTTGCGCGGTGGCGTGCTGAAGACTTGCGCGAGATCCACCACGGCGTGGCGCGCCATGGCAAACGTGAGCTCGGCTTGGCGCTGGCACGCGCCCTCCACTCCCACCATGACCAACGCGCTCGCATCCAGGATGGTCGTAAGCGCGGAGAGCCAGGATTGGTTGTTGTGCTGCGAGCGGAAATACGCCAGCACGGGGTAGGAGAGATGGCTTTCGAGAAGCTCCGCCGACCAACGCTCCCATTCGTGGAGCAATTGCCTAAGCGATTCGAGTCCGTGCTCGCCGCTGTGCCGTCGCAGCAATTCCGCCGCGGTGGGAGGAGATCCGGCGCGCGCGTCGAGCATGGAGATGTTCACCTCGCGGCGCGAAAAGCCTTCATAGATGACGGGGAGATAGCCGATCATTACGGCGAGAAAGGCGAAGCCCATTCCGGCTTCGACGACCGCTAGAAACTTGGTGAGCGGCGTGTTCGGAACGACGTCGCCCAGGCCCAGTGTGAAGAATGTCGTACCGCTGAGATAAATGTCCGTGGCCAGGCCGGGCGAGCCATGTGCGACGACGACGGCAGAGCCGGCGGCGAAGTGCAGCAGGCCGAATCCGAGGATCAACGCCGCTGCCCATAGGCTGAGGAGAACGAGCAGGGAAAGCGGACCGAAAAAGCTGAGGAAAGTCTCGCGGCGCTTGCCGGCGGGCAGCAGACGCGCGACCGCCAGCCATGGCGCCCAGGTGTAGACGTAGAAAAGACGGGCGAGACGCACCTTGCGCGTCACGCGGCGCGGCAGGACGATCGTCTCAAACGCGTCCCACAGAACGATGAGGATCAGGGCGGTGCCGCCCAGACCGACGAGAAGCTGATTCACATTGGCTCCCGCGGCGAAGCCGCTGAGAATTCCCAAGGCAGAGAATACCGCAAATTTGAGCTGGAGGTCCCACCCATCTCGTTCGGCGGCCGATCGAAGCATTCCAATGGGCGCAAGCATCCAAGCAATGGGGCAATGAGAATGAAACGAGGATGCAACCGGATCGCGACAACGGAATCGCCGACGAGTGCTAAACTAGGTACGCCAGGGTCTTCATGGATGAGCGCGAAATTCAGGATTTGCTCAATGTTCCGTTATTTGGTCCTTCTTGCGATTCTGACTTTTTCGCAGTCCGTTGGCGCAAGCCCGGTCGCTGCCCAGCACGGAAAAATTGATCTGGTCGCCGAGCAGGGGTCGCTCGCACCCGGACATTCGATCCGGCTCGGCCTGTTGTTCGACCTCGAGCCGGGCTGGCACATCTATTGGGAGAATCCGGGTGATTCGGGAGAGCCTCCGCGCGTCGAATGGAAGCTTCCCGCCGGATTTCGAGCGGAGGAAATCGAGTGGCCTTCTCCGGTGCGGCTGGGAAAGCCTCCGGTAGTCAACTACGGCTACGAGGGCCGCGCGCTCTTGATTCTGCGGGTGCGAGCGCCAGCGAACCTGCGCGCGGGCGGCGAGGCGACCCTGGCCGCGCATGTCAAATGGCTCATCTGCCGCGAGATTTGCATTCCCGAGCAGGCCGAAGTTTCGCTCACGCTGCCGGTGCGGCGAGGCGCTCCCAAGGCCGCGGCCGGCTCGCAAACGCTTTTCGCGGAAGCAAGCAAGCTTCTGCCAAAGCCACTGCCACCGGGATGGAAAGCCGAAGCCAGATCCACGAAGGAGAGCTTTGTTCTGACACTGCGAACCGGCGCGCGAGTCGCCGAAGCGACTTTCTTTCCGCTCGAGGCGGATCAAATCGAAAACGCGTCCCCTCGGAAGACGGAGGCCCTTGCGCATGGCGTGAGGCTGACGCTCGCAAAATCCGAGCAACTTTTGAAGCCGGTTGCGAGTCTTAGAGGAGTGATCGTGCTCGGCCCGGGGCGCGCCTATCGAATCGTTGCGCCCGTCCGTTCAAGGAAGTGATGATGGCCGCGTCCAAGTCTCGCGGGAGAGCATCGAATTGGAAAGAGAAGGCATGGAGGAGGGAATCGTGCGGAAAAGTTTAGTCTCGACCATCGCACTCTTGAGCGCAATCTTGTTTTCGCTGGCGCCGGCGCACGCCGCGCGAGTCGGCGAGAAAGCCCCGGACTTCACGGCCACCGACAGCAACGGCAAAGTTCACAAACTCTCCGACTATGCGGGGAAACTTGTGGTTCTCGAATGGCACAATAACGGTTGCCCTTACACTCGAAAACACTACGAGAGCGGAAACATGGAAAAGTTGCAGCGGGAGTGGACGCAGCGCGGCGTGATTTGGCTGATCGTGATTTCCTCCTCGCCGGGCAAGCAAGGGTACGTGACGGCCGAGCAGGAGAACGAGTACCTGAGGAAAATGAATGCGGTGCCGACGGCGGCATTGCTCGACCCGGCCGGCCAACTCGGGCGCCTCTACGGCGCCAAGACGACCCCGCAGATGTTCATCGTCGATCGGAGCGGGACCCTCATTTACAACGGCGCAATTGACGATCGGCCGACGAACGACGCGGCGGATATTCCCGGAGCGAGGAATTACGTTTCACTGGCCCTGGAAGAAGCGATGGCTGGAAAGCCGGTGAGTGATGCAACGACGCGTCCCTACGGCTGCTCTGTGAAGTACCCAGGCTCCTACTAAGACTACCGCGAGAGGCTTGCGCAAGGTCTCGTCGTGAAGGCAGTCGCGCGTCTCACTTCATCGGGAGGGCATTGAGCGCTGTTCCATGTGCTCGAGCTCCGCGCGAAAGTGACCCAGCCGGCTGCCGTAGATGTTTTCCCAGGCGCCGAGCAACAGGAAGGGAACCATCGCCACGACCACCCAGATCTTCGCGCGGCCTGTAACTTTTGCTTCCGGATCCCAGCGGAAGAGTTGCCGGGAAATTTCGAAGGCGATAATCAGGCCGACGGTGAGGACAAAGAAATCACCCGCGATTTCTTTCGTGCTGGCTGTCCGCAGCATGGAGCGCTCGAGGCCCGTCACCAGATACGTGGCGGGCAGGAATAACGCCACGCGCTGAATCCACAGCGGCATGAAAGCCAACGGAATCGTCGCGCCCGACAGGAAAAGGAATGCCATCCAAATCACGTTGTTGATGACCTGCGTCTCCTGCATGGTGTTCGTGACGCTGGCCACGATCAGACCAAGGGCTGAAAACGTGGCGGCGCCCACCGAGACGAGAAAAAACACGCCCCATAGGTTTCCGAATGAAGGCATTTTGAAAATCCAGCGGCAAATTGCGAACTCAATGACAATGGTCGGCAGCGTAAGGAAATAATTGGAGATGATGCTGGAACCCAGCATCGCTCCCGCGCCCACGGGCGCCAGTCGGAATCGCCGCAAGATGCCCAACTCGCGAAACATCACGAGTTGCATGCTCAATCCCCAGAAGCTGCCCATCACCGTCAATCCCAAAATGGCGCCGAGGAGATACTGCACGGCGATGGGGCTCCCGCGGCCGAAGATGAGTACGTAGCTAAACAAAAACAGCAAAGGCATGACGAGGCTGAAGAACATGAACGGCTTGCTCCTCAGCGCCAAACGCATGCGATTCATCGAAAGGGTCCAGATGTGCCTCACTCGCCCACTCCTTGCCTTAATTTCGCGGCATCACTCGCGAAGGCGGCGGCCGGTCATCTCGATGAAAACGTCCTCGAGTGACGGCGACGCAATTTCCAGACTTTGCAGCTCATTGCCTTGCGATTCGAGGTGCTTCACGAGCGCCACGATCGTCTGCGGCGGCCGCGTCGAGTGCAAGACGTAGCTGCCGTCGAATTCACGGCAATCGACCACTCCTTCCAGGCGCTCGAACACGCCGTTGCCTTCCGCCCGCGCCAGGCGCATTTGAATGCGCGTGGTTCCCGCGGACTTCTGCTTCAACTCGCGAGGCGTGCCCATGGCGATGACACGGCCCTGATCCACGATGGCGACGCGGTCGCAGAGCCGCTCGGCTTCCTCGATGTAATGCGTCGTCAACAAGATCGTTTTCTTTTCGGCGCGCAGCTCTTCGATGATGTCATAGATTTCGCGCCGCACTTGTGGGTCGAGCCCTGCGGTTGGCTCGTCGAGAAAGAGCACTCGCGGATCGTTCACCAGCGCGAGTGCCAGCGCCAGCCGCTGTTTCTGTCCGCCGGAAAGCTGGCCGTAAAACGCGTCGCGTTTCTCTTCCAGTTGAAACCGGCGCAGGAGTTTCGCGGTATCGGCTCGATGCCGATAAAACTTGGCGAAGAGTTCGAGTGCTTCTCCGGTCTTGATCTTTTCCGGCAGGGAAGTGGATTGCAGCACCGCGCCGACCATCTGTTTGTATTTCGCGCCGGTGGTCTGCGGATCCAGACCGCAGACCCGCACGCGGCCCCGGTCGGGCAGGCGCAATCCTTCCAGGATTTCGACGGCGGTCGTCTTTCCGGCGCCGTTTGGGCCGAGCAAGCCGAAGACCTCGCCTTCCTCGACGCGAAAGCTCACGCCACGCAGTGCTTCGACCGCGTCATAGTTCTTGTAGAGATCTTCGACTTGGATCACTGCTTCGCTCACGGAAGTGTTCTCATTCTATAACACATTCAAAGGTCACCGGCGAATCCGCGAAACCAGTGTACGACGGCGCTGGCGCTTTTTCTGCGGGCTCCAGCCGTGGCGTTCGAGATCCACGCGTGTGCCAGCAATCGGCGTGCCTTCGCTTTCAAGCAAGCGCCGCTGCAAGGAGGCATACGGCTCGGGGATCAAGAGCCGCCCGCCGGCGCCAACCACGCGATGCCACGGAATGCCGCGACCGGAGGGGCAAGCCGCCATCGCATAGCCGACGGCGCGCGCGCCGCCGCGCAGTCGCAGGGCGCAAGCTAGCTGTCCATAAGTTGTCACGCGCCCGCGCGGAATTTGTTTCACCAGGCGATAAACCGGGTCCCAGGACATGTGCCGGAAGCCTCCTTGCAGCGTCGGTAGAAAGGATAATGCATTTGCGCCGGCGATGCGCGCTTGAGCATGCAGCCCGCGGCGTGCGGCTCGACAAAGGTCCGCGAGTGATGTTTTCTTGTGAACTTCAAGGGCTACTGAGCAGCGCAGAGCGAATTTCGCCAAGTGATTAACGTCTCTTTGCGCACGCGCGGGACGGCGAACCCTTCCGCGACCACCCGCGCGCTCGCGTTCGCATCTAAATAAATAGGAGAAGTGTTGGTGTGATTGAACTTGCCATCGCTCCACGCCTTTCATCGCCGCGCACAGCAGCCGTAAATTCACTCCTCAAGTGTAATAACCGATAAGAAGCAACCCGGAGCGGAATAGGGCATCTTACCATTGACGGCGTAGTGGAACATCCGTACACTACGCTCCGCTTCGAGGTTTGGGAGGCTGAACGTGGCATTTGTGCGGCGCAAGGGCAACTCGTACTACCTGGTGCACAACGTGCGCCGGCGAGGCAAGGTGCAGCAGTTGCACCTGGCACGGCTCGGTGAACGGCCGCGAATCACCGACGCCGTGGTTCGCGAAGTCAGCCGGAATCATCCACTGCTCGAGGTCGATTGGTCGCGTTTGCGGGATCAAGTGAACAGCAGCGTCGAGCTGTTCGATCCGCGCTCGCCCTACGTGCAGAAGTTGGTCCATTCCCTGCGCAATCTCAATCTGGACTTGGCCGATCTGTCTCCTCCGATGCTCTTGACGGCCGACCGCCACAAGTCCAGTCACGACATCGTGACGCAATTACGGCTGCTGCGGTCTACCGTGGATATCAAGCTCAACCAGTTTGAACGAGTTGGGCCACGTCAATTCGAAACGCACCGGAAGTTCCGATAAGGGGGACAAGGCAGTGGCCACCCGTGTCCAACAACTCGACCCATCGCAACGCAGCTCCGAGTCGCGAGACTTCGAAGGGGCGCTGCGGCGGAAGATCGTGGGCCAGGACGAAGCGTTGCAGTCGGTGGTGGACCTTTACCAGGTGTACCGCGCGGGGCTGAACTCACCGGGGCGGCCGGTGGGGAACCTTTTGTTTTTGGGGCCGACGGGAGCGGGGAAGACGCGGGTGGTGGAAGCGAGTGCGGAGATATTATTCAGCGACCCGCGGGCGGTGATCAAGGTGGACTGCGCGGAGTTTCAGCACTCG
>JBGQEW010000028.1:0-21874 GCA_041496565.1 Terriglobia bacterium
CGTCGCCGCGGATTCTCTCCAGGCTAGCGGCCCAAAGCTCCGCCGTCAGCTCGGTTACCGGAAATCCTTCAGCGGCGTACTGGATGGCAGGCGCGAGGTCTTCCGAGATTTTCTTGCGGCCGAAGCGCTCGAGCAGTTTCGCCCAGCCATCCACTGCGCCGGGCACAGTGACGGTGTGAATCCCATTGTAAGGCATCGTTGTGACGCCCTTGGACTTGAGCCATTCGACGGAGAGTCCGGCGGGAGCCCAGCCGCTTGCATTCAAGCCGTAGAGCTTGCCGCTCTTCGCCTCGTAAACGATGGCGAAGAGGTCGCCGCCCATACCGTTCATCATCGGCGCGACAACTCCCATGACGGCGTTCGCAGCAACGGCGGCATCCGCGGCGCTGCCACCGCGCTCAAGAATTCTGGCGCCCGCCTGAGCGGCGAGCGGGCTTTCCGCGGCGACAATCCCGTAGCGGGTCATCACCACGGACCGCGCTTGCGAGCGGTCCTGTGATTCAGCAGGTGGGGAAAAGAGGGTCATCACGGTCAGGAGAACTAGAATCGTAATGCCATGGCCAGCCTTCATTCTGCTGCGCTCACCGGGATTCGGATTATTTCTTCGGCCGCGAATCAGGAGGGACCATGCCATTGTTGCGGTAATAGACCACAAGCTGGCCATAGTGTTCGCCCATGTGCTCGGTGTACGAGATCCAGGGGCCGATGCGCTTCTCGATTCCGACATCGCCAAGCTCCTCAATCGTCGCCGCGCCATCCTTGATGGATTTCTTCAGGAATTCGACCACCTGGGCCTTCGATTTGAAGACTTCGGTCGAAGGATCATTCTCTTCGTTGCCCATCTTCTTGCCCGTCACCTCATCAATAATCGAATAATTGGAGCCAGCCACGTGGAGGAGTTGCTGCGCAAACGTCCGAACCTGATCGTTGGGGCGGTAGTTGTATTTTTCCGCCGGCCAGTCTTCCGCCATTTCGATCAGCTTGTCTCCGATTTCATTCCAATTGCGAAGAATCGCCTCCGCGGGCTTCAGGGGTTTCTTCGCAGGCTGCTGTGCCCGCGTCAGTCCTGCCGAACTGACAATCACGAGACCCATGAGAAAAGCGCAAGTCACAACGGACGAAACCGCTCGATTCATCAGAAACTCTCCTTTTGGCCGGACTGCGCCTTTTTCCTCCGACGCTTGAACCGATAGGCTAACCGTCTTGCGAGCCCAAGTCCAGCGATTGGATGGCCCGCCCGGAGCAAAAACTTGGAGCGAACTCTGGGCCGGTGTCTTCCGCTGCTGAATGGCTTGGATTCGCTTTTCGGTGAATCTGTTTACCTCGCGTTTGCGTGCCTTCGGCAGGTACAATATGGGCCTTCTATTGCTTGAAAGGGAGCATCTTGGCTATCGATGACAGAATCGGCGTAGCGCCAAGCGGCGCGGAGAAACTGCCGGACGACCTCGCGGCAGAAATCCAGGCATTGCTGCGCGCGGAGCATTCTGATCCGGCTCATCTCCTCGGCGCTCATCGAACGGAATCAAAGGGGCAGCCAGGTCTTGCCATTCGAATCTTTCAGCCGCGCGCCGCGGAAGTGAGCGTGGCGTGGAACGATCCGCCACTGCTCTTCCCGGCCACGGCGATTCATCCGGACGGAGTTTTCGAGGCCTTCATCCCTTTGAATGTCGTGAAGAATGCGGCGGAAACAATTTCTCCCGCGGCGTACCGGCTGCGCATCCGGTTCAACGACGGCCAGCCGCTCGAGCAGTTCGATCCTTACGTCTTTCCTCCCTTGCTCAGCGATTTCGATCTGCACTTAATCGGCGAGGGGACGCACTATCGGAAATACGAAAAGCTTGGCGCGCACCCGCGCGAAGTGGAAGGCGTGCGCGGTGTCCATTTCGGCGTCTGGGCGCCGAATGCGCGGCGCGTCAGCGTGGTGGGCGATTTCAATTCCTGGGATGGCCGCGTGAATCCGATGCTGAATCGCGGCGCAACGGGCGTCTGGGAAGTTTTCATCCCGGGCCTCACCGAAGGGATGATCTACAAATTCGAGATCCGCTCGCAGGTAAGCAATCACCTCGGCCTGAAGGCTGACCCGTACGCGTTTGCTTCCGAGCTCCGGCCGAAGAGCGGCTCGGTGGTCTGCAATATTGACAACTACCAGTGGTGCGATGCGGACTGGATGACCGAGCGGGCGCTCCGGAACTGGTTCCAATCCCCGGTGAGCATATACGAAGTTCATCTTGGCTCCTGGCGCCGCGCGAAGGACGGCCGCTGGCTCACCTACCGCGAACTCGCCGACGAGTTGATCCCCTATGTCAAACAGATGGGATTTACACACATCGAGATGATGCCGGTAATGGAGCACCCCTTCGACGGGTCGTGGGGCTACCAAACACTCGGCTACTTCGCCGCGACAAGCCGATTCGGTGCGCCACAGGATTTAATGTACCTGGTGGACCGCTGCCATCAGGCCGGCATCGGCGTCCTGCTGGATTGGACTCCGGCGCACTTCCCGCGCGACGCGCACGGCCTGGCCTTATTCGACGGCACGCATCTCTACGAGCATGCGGACCCGCGCCTCGGTGAGCATCCCGACTGGGGCACGCTGGTTTTCAACTACGGCCGCAACGAGGTGCAGAATTTCCTGCTCTCGAACGCACTGTTCTGGCTCGACAAGTATCATGCCGACGGTCTGCGCGTGGACGCCGTCGCTTCGATGTTGTACCTCGATTATTCGCGGAAAGCCGGCGAGTGGGTTCCAAACGAATTCGGCGGCCGGGAGAATCTGCAAGCGATCACGTTAATTCGCCGGCTGAACGAACTTGTCCATGTGCAACATCCGGGCGTGCTGATGGTAGCCGAGGAATCGACCTCCTGGCCGGCGGTTTCGCGGCCGACCTACGTGGGCGGTCTCGGCTTCGATCTGAAGTGGAATATGGGATGGATGAACGACACGCTGCGTTATATCGCGTTCGATGCGATTCACCGGAAATATCACCACAATGAGCTTACGTTTTCGATGATCTACGCGTTCCACGAGAATTTCGTCCTGCCGCTCTCGCACGACGAGGTTGTACACGGCAAGCGCGCACTGCTCTCAAAAATGCCGGGCGATGCCTGGCAGAAGTTCGCGAACTTGCGCCTGCTTTACGGTTATTTCTTCGCTCACCCGGGCAAGAAGATGCTTTTTATGGGCAGCGAGCTCGCACAATGGAATGAGTGGTGGCAAGACACCGGACTCGAATGGGATTTGCTGAAGTATGAAACGCATCTTGGCATACAGCGGCTGGTGGCGGATTTGAATCGCGTTTACGCCGCGGAACCGGCGCTGCACGAAGTGGATTTCGACTGGCCGGGCTTTGAATGGCTGGATTCGAGCGACGCGGACGCCAGCGTACTATCCTTCCTCCGCCGCGCCCGGAATTCTGCTGACTTCGTGGTCGCGGTAAGCAATTTCACGCCGATTGTCCGCGAGAATTACCGTGTGGGCGTGCCGGAACTGGGGCACTACCGTGAAATCCTGAACACGGACTCAAGTCACTACGGCGGTACGAATGTCGGCAATGAAGGGCTCGTCGCCGCCGACCCGGTGCCGTGGAACGGCCGATCGTATTCGCTGAATCTGAAGCTCCCTCCCCTGGCAACCGTTTACTTCAAGCCCGAAGGCCGACGATGAACCCGAGTCGTGGCATGGTGCAGGTGGGATGTATGTCCTTGCTATTCAAAAATATATTGATCCCGGTCGTTAGTCCCCTGCTGCTGCCTTCAGGTACTGTTCTACCTCTGCCGGAAAGTTCTTACCGGCCAGCTTCCCGGCGATTTCGTCCTTAATCTTGCCGAAGGCCCATCGGTATTCTTCGTCGTTGAAATTTCTTGAAGCACTCGTTCAAGGACCGGGAGAAATCGGTCCGCGGCTTTGCATGCATTATTCATGATCCCAAATCCGTTGATTTCCTGGGAGCAACCGAGGGACGTGCGGAGGAGTAGCGAGGATGAGAATGTTGCGGAACATTTCAGAATGCAGATGCGTATCTCGCAACAAGGGCAACAAGGAGGCTCTCAACATGAAGCGAGCGAACCGTGTCCTAGCGGCGTTTGTGGGTGTGATTCTGTTCTCGATGGCGGGGGTGGCGCTGGCGGCACCGCCGGAGCGATGGCTGCACGTGAAGGTGATCGACAGCGCGGGAGGCGAAACGGTGCGCGTGAACGTGCCTCTTTCGCTCGCGGAAAAGATTCTTCCAACAATCAACCACGGCAACCTGCACAACGGCAGGGTTACTTGTGGCGGGATCGAGTTGAACGGCCTGGACCTCCGCGCGATTTTCGAGGCGGTCAAAGATACGCCCGACAACGAATTCGTCACCGTGCAAGGCCGCGACGAAGACGTGCGCGTGGCCAAGCAGGCGGGCAATTTCGTGGTCCACGTCCATCAGGCTGACAAGAGCAAGGAAAAGCAAGAAGTTGACGTGATCGTTCCGATGGCGGTAGTCCAGGCGCTAATCTCATCGGGGACGAAGGAGTTGGATCTGGTGGCCGCAATCCGCGCGCTCAAAGAGATGGGCGATGCGACCCTGGTCACCGTCCACGATGGCACCAACAACGTTCGCGTCTGGATTGACGCGCGCAACACGTCGGAATAGCCCGGCGCGGGACGAGGGGAGGCCGGCCATGATACTTGGAAAAGTCGCACTGGGATTTCTCGGAGCCGCCGTAGTGGGCGGCGCGATGCTGTGCAGCGATGGATTCGTCACGGTGCGCGTCAACGAACATCAGCCGAAAGGCACACACTTGCACCTGGTGGTGCCGGGAGCGCTTGCGCCGATTGGCATGAAGTTCGTCCCGCGCGAGAAGATGAACGAAGCCGAAAGAAACGTGCGGCCGTGGCTCCCAGCGATTCGCGCGGCCGTGGACCAGATCGCGGATTATTCCGACACCACGTTTGTCGAGGTCACCAATTCGAGCGAGCATATCCGGGTATCTAAGGTTGGCGCCTCGATTGTGGTGGACGTGGAGGACCCGGGAGAAACGGTCCACGTGAGTGTGCCGTGGCGTACGATCAAGAGCGTGCTCCGCGAATTAGAAGAGGCCGGCCCGTCCGCATAGGGCCGGTCAGTTGCCGGGGACCCAATAGACCTCTTCTCGGAGTGACTCTTTGGCCCAGCCGTGACGCTGGAGGATTCCCTTGCCGTGCTCGATCATTTGCGGATGTCCGCAGAGGTAACCGGTGGTCGTCTGGCCGGAGAGGCCCCAGAGGTCCGCATACTTACGAATGATGTCCTCGACGCGCCCGGTTTCCCCTTGCCAGCTCGGGTCTTCCCAAGGCCGGCTGATCGTGGAGACGTAGGTGAGCCAGGGAACTTCCTTGGCGACGCGCTCGACTTCCTCGAGATAACCGAATTCCCAGGAGCGGCTGGCACCATTGATCATGAAGAAGCGGTGCTCGCCTCCGAATTTCTTTTCCTTCCAGTCCTTGTAGAGACTGCGAGTGTAGCTGATGAAAGGGGCGATGCCGGTGACGGTGCAGAGCAGCAGGTGGTTGGTGTGTCCGCTCTTGTCGTCGATCGTAAACCGCCCCTTCGGCACTTTGCGCATCGTGAGCATGTCGCCAACCTGCAGCTTGTAAAGGAGGGGCGTCAGGTCGCCCTCGGGCACAAGCTCGATAAAAATCTCGATTTCCTTTTCGAACGGCGCGGAGACGATCGAATAGGGCTTCTCGACCAATTTTTGCGGCGTCTGCACACCGAGCGTAACGTATTGTCCTGGAGCAAAGTGGAATTCGCCGCCGTGATCGATGCGAATCATCCAGAGGTCTGCAGAAAGATCGTGGCGATGAGTGACGCGGGAGCGGAAAAATTTGTCTTCGGCAGGGCTCATGTACAACGCACCTCCCAAGCGGGATGGTTGAGTAGACCCAATTCAAGTTGGCCGACAAGCAAAGTAAAGGGGCGCCCGCCCGCGGCGAACGCCCCCGCACTCCACGGAATGCCCGGCAGAGCGGCCTTTAGTTCGGCTGCTGACGCTGCATCATCCCCATCGGATCAAACGGCTTGGGCGTGCCCGTGATCTTGTCCTTGGCGTCCGTCACAACCTTTACCAGTGTCGTCGTTTTTTCTTTCGAGGTGGACTTGACCAAGCCGTAGGGCGCCACCTTCTCCGAAATCCAAGAATCAGTGGAGCCATCTTTAGAGCGATAATGCTTGCACGCAAAGGTGCCCGCCGGTGTGGTGACGCTCTCGGAACCAACATCTTCGGACGCGCTGCGAATATCGGCCGCGTGGCTTTGGCTTCCTTGCCTCTGCATCATTTGCATCGGCATTTCCATCGGATCCATGCCGGGAAACTGCGCGATCACACGTCGAGTTACTGTGTTCGACCCGTCGAGGACGAGGAGCGTCTTGGTGACCATCTGCCCGCCGCCCCGAGGACTGTCCATCGTCATTTCCAACCAGTAGCCGTCCTTGCCGTCAACGGTCTCCTTGCCGACGACGGCGATCTCCATCTGGCTTTTCGTTCCTCCATGCTCGATTTCATACGCCGCGCCCGCGCCGATTACCGGGTTCCAGACCCCTTGGATTTGTGGCCTGTGCATCTCCATTCCCATCTGCGCACTGGCCGCAGCTGCCAAAGCAAAACAACAGCCTGCAACCCATGCAATCCTTGCGCTCATCCTCATCCGAATCTCTCCTCGGCCCTTTGGACCCGTACAGGTTATAAATCCCGGCCCTGCTTGTAGGTCATCCGCTGAATCTCAAAATCATACTTCAACGTCACCTGGCCCACCACGCAGTTGAAGACCACATCCTTCTCCGCCGGAGAGATGATCGGTTCCCCGCCCGGAGAGTTCTTCGAGAACACGAACAGGACACCGGTCACCCTCTTGGAAGTGGGGTCGCGCTGGATTTGGACTTTGCTCGGAGCGACCTTCTCCTTCGACTTCTTCCCCTTCACAAAGGTGTTCTTCCCCAACGTACCTTCATCAATCGCTTCGAACGGTGTCATGTCTTGTCCGGCGACGACAATCTCGTAGTCGCCGGGCTCCTTAGCCAGGAATTTTTCCGCGGACGCTTTATCCAACCGTCCCGATAGAATTGCTTTGCGCACCGCGGCTTCACGCTCCACGCGCGATGATGCCCAGCGAATCAGGAAGTTGGCCGTTTGCGGATGGGTCTGATCCACAGCGGGCTGTTCGCCTTGCAGATTGCTGGACTTGATATCCGAGCCTCCTACCGCGCCTCCGATGTCCGACCCGGCGCCTTGGCGCCCGATCGGCTGTGTCGTCCCCATCGGCGTGCGCCAGGAAGTGGCGTCCACCTGGACCATTTGCGCCCAGGGTGAATCGAACATAATCTTATGCAGGTCCTTGTCATCCCATTGGTCGAACGGCCTGTCTTTCCACGGGTCGCCCGCCCGCGCCACAAGCGCGAGTGATACGATTGCAATTCCGATCAACACGATTTTCCGCATACGTTCCCCCTTTGTTTCGGCCGCGGGCGCTATCTAAGTCACTTCTTTGGGCAGCGCGGCTACTTTGAATTCAAATCACGTCCGATCGCGAACTGAATCTCGGTTATGGGAGCGAGTTCGGCGCTGTTGGGCCGGTCCTCAACCGGTTCAGAAGGCTCATCGGGACCGACGTAGATGTACTTGTGTGCGCATGGAACGCCACGCTGTCGAAGGAGCCACCGCGTGCTACCCGCATTGGCCAGCCCGCTTTCGTGAGAACCATGCGGATACCCGCCACGTGCCCGCTCCCTCCCGCGACTTATTCTAATCTCAATCTGAGCCAGTGCAAGAGCCACGGCAATTCACCTCGGCGTGGCAACAAGCCGAGCGCCGACCACCCGTTCGATGCGATAGACCGGTTTTTGGTGGGCCTCGAAGTAGGTGCGCATCAGAAGCTCGCCCACCAGCCCCATCGCGAGCAACTGCAGGCCGAAGAGGCAAAGCATCATCCCTAAAATCAGCAGCGGCCCGTGCTTCACGAAGAGTTGCGTTCCGAAAAACACTTTCTTGAAAAAGAGAGTCAGCAAAATTCCGGACCCGCCCAGCACACCGAGTAATCCTGCAGGTCCGAAGAAGTGCAGCGGGCGCGTCATGTAACGGAGCAGGAAACGAACGGTGATCAGATCGAAGAAAACGCGCAGGGTGCGGGAGATTCCGTAGTGGGAGCGGCCGTCCGGACGGACGATGTTCTTGATCGGAATTTCCACAACCTTGGCGCCGTTCCAAGCCGCCAGCGCCGGAATGAAGCGGTGGAGCTCTCCGTAGAGCCGGATGTCCTTGATGGTTTCGCGGCGATAAACCTTGAACGTGGTGCCGAAATCGTGGATGTCCACGCCGGAAAGTTTTGCCATCATCCAGTTGGCGACGCGCGAAGGCAAACGGCGCATCAGGAAATTGTCCACGCGCTTCTCGCGCCAACCGCTGACGATGTCGCTCTCGGTTTCCTCGAGAGCTTCGATCATCGCCGGAATGTCGGACGGATCGTGCTGCAGATCGCCGTCCATCGAAATGATGATGTCGCCCGAGGCGTGGTCGAACCCGGCCGCCAGCGCAACCGTCTGGCCGTAGTTGCGCTTCAAGCGCAGTACAATTACGCGGGGATCTTCCTCGGCGATTTCGGCGAGTATTTCCGGCGTCGCATCGGTTGAATGGTCATCCACAAACAGAAACTCGGCGGGCTCGTAGCGTCCGTTCATCACGTCGCAGAGGCGATGGTAGAGATCGCGCACGCTTTCCTGTTCGTCGTGGAACGGCACGACGACGGAATATTTTGGTGGAATCCCATCCGGCTCGAACATGGCGTTAATTCAGCTCCTGAAAACTCACCAGGCGAATCTCCCGCTGCTCCACCGCGCGCCGCACCACTGGATCCGTGAGCGCTGCGAGTTCCTCTTCCCGCTGTTGCTTGAGGCGCGTCGGCAGGCGCCGCAGCTCGGCGTCGCACAAGCCGGGATGGCACATCAACTCGCTCACGCCCTCCGGGAGCGATTCGAGAATCCGCAGCACCGCTTCGGCGTGCAGCCGCCCGGTTAAATGGATGCCATAGAAGTGGTCCGGGGTTTGCATGTCATTTTTCGCGACCAGGCGGCGGAAGCTTGGCGCAGTCATTCGTGCCGCCGCGGCCAGCGCGCGCTGACGGAGAGGACTCCCGCCATTTCTCCGCGCCGCGGACGCGCCACGCGCATCCTCAAACGGCTTCCGCACGCGCGAGATTCCGAACTCTCGGGCGACGCGCACGAGTGCCGCCATCACTTGCGGAATCGAGTGCGTGTGCTTATGCGTGTCGAGATGAGTCGGCGCAATGCCCACGGCGCGCAGGAGCAAAATCTGCGCGCGAAATTCGTTCTCAATCTCGCGAACGCGTACTCTCCCGCTCGCCAGCCTTGCAGCCAGTGAAAACAAGCTCGCCGGCAAGCGGCCTTGGCGATCCACCAGCGAAGGCACGCTTTCGCGCGGCGCAACCGCCAGCCCGCCGATCAGCACCAGGTGGCAGCCGACGCCGAGGCGCGGATTGGCGCGCGCCTGCTCGACTGCATCGGCCAAGGCGGCGCCATTGGCCATCACCGTCGTGCTCGTCAGAATGCCCTCCCGAAAGGCGCGAACGATGCCCGCATTAACCCCCGCCGTCAAGCCAAAATCATCGGCATTTACGATCAACCGCTTCATGGAAGACAGGGAGCGCCGCGCAACCCGGAAAATCATACCACGCGCGGCCGCCAGAGGACGGCGGGGCGTTCCTGCGGGCTACCAGCCTGGAAGCGCTACTCATATGCCAAGGCTTCAACCGGATCAACGCGCGCAGCGCGATAGGCGGGATAGAGCGCGCCTGCCAAAGCGCCGAGCACGGCCAGCAGGATGGCTCGAACGATCCAGCCATTCGAGATGAGAATGGTGAGCGTCGGTGTGGTTGCCTTCAAGACGGCGCGCACGCTGTAAGTGGCAATCAAACCGACCGCCGTGCCCATCGCCGCCATCAGGAGCGTCTCCTGGAGCACGAGCCGCAAGATTTCGAACCGCGACGCGCCCAGGGCCTTCAAAATGCCGATTTCGCGAGTGCGCTCCATCACCATGGTGTGCATGGTCAGCAAGACGACGATAAAGCTGATCACCAGCCCGAGCACGACCATCGAACGAATAAACGGGCGGAGCTCGGGCAGGTTCGAGGAATTCATCAGAGTGAGGTACTCTGCCATGGAAAGGACGCGGTGCCCGGGCAAGATCTTGAGAAGCGCCTGCCGCGCAGCATCCGTGTCGCCCGTGCTCCGCACATAGAACATGGAAACGCGACCCTCCGCCCCCACCAGGTCCTGCGCGGTCTTGAGCGAGATGTAATACCGGGCGCCGCGGCCATGATAGACGATGCCGCAAATCGTGAACTCATGACCGAGGAGCGAGATCTTCTGCCCCACCTTCAAATGCTTCGTGGAAGCCTTCAGGTCGTCAATGATGACGTCGTCGGGCCCGCTGAAGGGCGCGCCCCACAGGAAACGAAAGCCGTTCGCGCTCAGGGAGTTGAAGCTCGGGAAGTCAATTCCGTAGATCAGGTCCATGGTGCGCGTATCGGCAGCGACGAGCACCGGGGAAACTTCGTCCACTCCCTTGAGGCTGGCAATCTGCTGGCCAGCCGTTTCCTGCATCACGGGACTCGTCAATCCCAAGAAAATGGATGAATTGGGCGGCTGCACCAGGATATCCGCGCCCACGCCTTCAACCCGCTGAGCCCATTCGGCAATTACGCCCGACGTCATCCCTACGATCAGCAGAATCAGCAGGATTTCAATCGCAACACCCAAAACGGCAACGGCCGTGCGGAGCGGACGCAACATCAGGTCGTTCCACATCATCTGCCAAATGGTGAAGCCCGTGTAGTTGATCTCCTGCACGACTCTCCCCCGCCAGTGCGTCTCCCAAATATCTCGCTTGTTCCAGGTCAAAGCAAGCTCTTGCAGCTCTGATTCCCATGAGGCGACGAAGCGATGCCTTCGCCGAATCATCGCGCCACAGCAATGGCGCGGAAGATTTCAACAGTTGTGTTGAAAACCTTGTGGAAAAGAGAGCGGCGAATCCGCCAAACGCGAGTCAGAACAAACGCTTAATGCAGATTGCACAAAACTTGGGCAAGAGCGCCAGCGCAAAGCACTGGATGCTTTTGGTAATGAAGTGTGAGAAGAAACCTCACCACTGGTCAAAAACTTTTCACATCGAAACGGAAACGGACGAGCCAGGAACGAGTTTCGAATCGCGGCGCAATCTCAATACCACTTCGGCGGCTTGTCGAGCTTGATCTGAATGGTCTGTTCCTCTTTCTCTAGGTCGTACCACTGTCCGAACGTCTTCCATCCCGGGGCGATTACCTGGATTTGCGTCTTGCCCCGCGGAATTTCAGGAACTTTTACGGTGCCTTCCTGGCTCGTCTTGAAGTTCATTTCGACGAGCCGGTCTTTGCGGAGGAAGCGCGACTGCGAAAACCGGACATAAACGCTGGCGTTCGCCACCGGCTTGTCCTTATCTCCAGCGGTCACAACGATATGAAGCCTCGTCGTGAGGGGCTCTTTGGACTTATCCTTTTTCTCGTCGGAGGACGCCTGTGCAAAGACCACACCTGCCAGCAACAAAACCGCGAATGCGAACACTGCATGATTTCCGGTGATTCGCAGGCACTGGAAAGTCTTTGTTGAGCTCATGACCATCCATCCGTCGCGCAAGGATCCATGTTCTCACAAGTTTGGATGCGATGGGAGTGTCTTGCTCATGTTTCATTTAGTCCGGAACATGAATCGCGGCGCTGAATTGACTGCCGCGACTGTCTGCGTTACCTTCGTCCCGCAATCTGAAGCCGCCGCCCGTTTTGCGGGTCACTTTTTCCCCAAATTGCTGCGGCAAAGATTCCGCAATCGGGAACTGCAGCCGAAACAGCACATAAGAATTCTCGGCGGGCCGGATTTGGATCGGCTCATCACGCCCAGGAGGCCAAGCATGGGTTTTTCAACGGACGCCATCCACGTCGGCCAGGAGCCGGATCCTTCTACAGGCGCCATTGTTGCGCCGATTTATCAGACCTCGACCTATGTCCAAGAGGCGCTCGGCAAGAACAAGGGATACGACTACGCGCGCACGAACCATCCGAATCGCAAGGCGCTCGAGCGTTGCGTGGCAAAGCTCGAAGGTGGCCTGTCCGCGTATGTCTTCTCATCGGGCATGGCCGGGATTGACGCGGTATTCCGGCTGCTACGGCCGGGCGACCACGTCATCCTGTCAGAGGCCGTATATGGCGGCGTGTACCGGCTGACGACGCAGCTCCTGGCGCACTTCGGCATGGAATTCACTTACGTGGATACCTCCTGTCTGGACGAGATTCAGCAGGCGCTCCGTGCGAACACAAAGATGCTCTACGTCGAAACGCCCACAAACCCGACGATGATCGTCACCGACCTCGCGGCGGTGGCGCAAATCGCGCGCGAACGGAACCTCACGTTGGTGGTGGACAATACTTTTCTGAGCCCGTATTTCCAGCAGCCGATCGCGCTGGGCGCGCATATTGTCGTGCACTCCATGACGAAATACTTGAATGGCCACAGCGACGCCACCGGTGGCGCCGTGATCCTGACGCGCCCGCAGGATGCCGAACGCATCTATTTCGTGCAGCGATCCGCGGGCGCTGGACTGGCGCCGATGGATTGCTTCCTGGTCTCACGCGGCATCAAGACGCTTGCAGTACGCATGGAGCGGCACGACGCAAACGGTATGCAGCTCGCGAAGTTTCTGGAGAGTCATGCGAAAGTAAAGCGCGTCATCTATCCCGGCTTGCCCTCGCACCCGCAGTATGAGGTCGCGAAGCGACAGCAGCGCGGCTTCGGCGCAATGCTTTCTTTTGATCTCGGTTCCCTTGAAGCGGCGCGCAAGCTCCTCGACAACGTACACCTCTGCTCGCTCGCGGAAAGTCTTGGCGGCGTCGAAACACTTATCTCGCACCCTGCATCGATGACGCACGCTTCGATTCCGCCCGAAGTGCGCAAACAGACCGGCATCGGCGATGGCCTCGTGCGGCTTTCCGTGGGCATCGAGGATGCGGAGGACTTGATCGCCGATCTCGATCACGCCCTCGCGAAGGTTTAGGCCGCGCACTCTTCTTCACGAGGGGATGGGCAAGGAAATTGTTCCGGGAGTACTCGATCCCGCTGAACCTATTCGGGCTCATCTTTCGGCATCTCACCCGGCAAGAGATCGAGAGGCTTCATTTCTGCGAGTTGTTCCGGCGCCGGGCGGGGGCTAATCGCAGAAGTTTGCGGCCGTGCGCGCGGGATGCGGATTGCCTCTTCGAGCCAGGCGAGATACGCCGGCGAACCACCGCCAATTGGCAGCGCAATCACTTCCGGCACGTCGTAGCTGTGGACTTCCTCGACGCACTCGATCAGGACCTTCAGGAGCTTCTTCGAAGTCTTAATCAATAGGAGGTATTCCGGAGCATTTTCTACGCGATTGTGCCAGCGGTATATGGATCGCACCGGAGATTCGAGAATATTCACGCACGCCGCCAGCCGGCGTCCAACCAACTCGCGCGCCACTCGCTCGGCCTCCGTCGCCGTCCCGCACGTGACCAGCACCACGACCTTGTCCTTCGGCACTTTCTCTCTCATTCGCCTGTCCTCGCGGTCGTTACTCTTACCTATCGTTGGTGAGACGTTTCCTGGTGCTGGGCTTGTGCAGGCCAAGATACAATACGCCCGCGTGGGGAGCAACGCGATCCATTTCGGGACTTCGGGATGGCGAGCCGTCATCGCCGATGAATTCAATTTTGCCGGCGTGCGCCTGGCGGCAGCGGCGATCGCGGATCACGTCCGCAGCGGGAAGAGCACTCCGACGCTGCTGGTGGGATACGACACGCGTTTTTTCTCCCCGGAGTTTGCGCGCGCAGCCGCGGAGGTGCTTGCCGGGCGCGGTTGCCGCGTGCTGCTCTGCGAGAGCGCCACGCCGACTCCGGCGATTGCCTTCGAAATCATGCGCCGAAAGCTGGACGGTGCAATCAACATCACGGCCAGCCACAACCCGGCCGAATACAACGGCGTCAAGTTTTCAGGCCCTGACGGCGGCCCCGCGCTGCCCGAAGTGACTCGCGATATCGAAGCTCGCGCGGCCAAGCTCGACGAAGTCGAAGCTCCCTCGTCCAGCCACGACGCCGAAGACCATTTCGAGCGCGTTGATCTCCGCGAACCCTATCTCAAGCGGCTGGCCGAACTCGTCCGCTTCGAGGTGCTGCGTGCCGCAAAGCTGTCGTTCGTATGCGATGCCGTGCACGGTTGCGGAGCCGGTTATCTCGACAAGGCGCTCGGCGATCATGGCATCCAGTTCACCGCCATTCGCACCGATCGCGACGTGCTCTTCGAAGGCACCGGCCCGGATCCTTCCGAGGAAAATCTCGCGCCCCTTCGGCGCACCTTGAAAAGCCGTGGCGCCGCCGCGGGCCTCGCCACCGATGGCGACGCCGACCGCTTCGGCATCCTCGATCGTGACGGCTCGTTCGTGCAGCCGAACCACATTCTCCCGCTGCTGTTCGATTATTTGATCGAAACGCGCGGCTGGAAGCTGGGCGCGGCGCGCAGCGTCGCCACCTCGCATTTGCTCGACGCGGTGGCGCGCATGCACGGCGTGCCGCTGTATGAGACGCCAGTTGGATTTAAATACATCGCCGCGCTGATTCAGCAAGACAAGATCACGCTCGGCGGCGAAGAAAGCGCCGGGCTGACGATTCGCGGCCATATCCCCGACAAAGATGGAATCCTCGCCTGCCTGCTCGTCGCCGAAATGATTGCGGCTCGGCGCGCGTCGCTGGGGGATCAGCTCCGCGATCTGTTCCGGCGGGTCGGCGGCGAATATTGGCCCGTGCGAGTGAACGTGGACCTGACCGGCGAATCGCAAGCGGGCATGCTCGAGCGGCTGCGCGGTGAGTTCGCAGAATTCGCCGGGCGCCGCGTCGCGCGCACCGATCGCACCGACGGCGTCAAATGGATATTCGAAGATGGCACGTGGCTGCTGCTGCGCCCCTCCGGCACCGAGCCGATCGTCCGGATTTATGCCGAGACTGCTTCGCCCGAGACGTCCCGGCAACTTGCGGAGGAGGCACGCAAATGGATTTCCCGGTGAATTTTCTCGGGCGGTTGGAAGCCATCCAGGAGCGCGTGATGCCATTTGCGCGACGCTATTCGAAGGAGCTGTGGGCGCTCGCCTTTGTGTTATTGGCCGTCCACGACGTCTTCGGCGCGCACGGAGTGTTGGCGATGCGGCGCTCGCAAAAAGAAGCGGCGCAAATCCGGCAGGAAATTCAACGCCTCGATGATGAAAACCGAAGGCTTCAAGACCGGGTGAAGGCGCTCAAGACCGATCCCACGGCGATCGAGCGCATCGCTCGAGACGAAATGGGGCTCGCGCGTCCCGGCGAGCTCATCTTCAAGCTGTCGCCAAAACCGGGCGACCCAGCAGCATCGTCCTCGAAGGCTTCGGCCCCTTCCAGCAAATAGTTGGAAACAATTTCTTCTCGTCTAGGGCGTATTTCCCTCCGCACAAATTTAATCTCTCGGTACCTCAGCGAAAGGCGATCTGCGCTAGCGCTCGAGCTGTCCACCACTCGCCGTGCGCGTGACGGTGCGGCGCAGCCACGCGATCACCTCGGCGCCGCGACCCTTCAGGCGCGTGCGCGCGATCGAGAGCAGCAGCATCGCCAAGAAAATCGTGAGCAGCCCAAGCGAAGCAGCCGGGATGGTTTGCGCGCGTTTGGTCAAAATCGAAAAGCGCCCGTACACAAACTCGATGTGCACCCAGTAAACCAGCAGCGATGTTTGTCCAATTTGTACGAGCGGGCTGAAGCCCCACTGCCCCGCTCCCCAGCGGCACCACGCGTAACTGAGGAAAACGATTCCGAGCAGGATGCCGACGCGCGCCAGGAAAAAACTCGGGCTCGAGTGCCAGAAATCGTAGACGGCATAAATGTGCACCGGCCGGGCGTCGAGCCACAGAGCGAACGCGAACAGCCCTGCGCCCCCTGCACCCAGCAGCGCGGTCGCCTCCGCTTCGCGGTGGCGCGCCCCGTCGCTCAGCAAAAAAAATCCAGCGGCGAGTCCGGCGAACGCAAATCCTACCCAGGGAAAAATGGGGAACAGCCACGGCTGCGGCGCATCGAACGTGTGCACCCCGTTGATGTAGGATTCGAGAAACCAAGGCAGCCAGTGCGGGCGCCATGTGGTCCACAGCGGTGGCGTGGCCAGAGCGACGCCGATCGCGGTTGCTGCGGCGAGTGCAATGTTTTGCCCTCTCGTGCGGGTGAGCCGGCACACCAGCCCCATCAACATCATTGAGAGGCCGATCGTGTTCAGGATATCCACGCGCAGCAAGTCGGTCCACGGCGACCACGGCAGGCCGAGGACGTATTCCTGCACGCGAAACAGGAGGCCGAGGGCAAATATTTCCGCGCCACGGCGGATCGTCGTGCTGGCAATTTCGTTGGGTGAGGCGCCCTTCGCGCGCATCCGGCCGGTGACTAGCGCGAACGAAATTCCGGCAAGGAAAAGAAACAACGGAGCCGGGAGCGTTCCCAATAGCTGCGACCATTGGATAAACTTGGTCGAACGCGCCGCGCCGCCCAGCCACGAATCGTAACAATGCGTCTGGAACATCAGCAGGCAGGCCAGCCCGCGCATCCAGTCGACGTAAGCAATCCGCTGTTTCGCTTGTGCAGCCGTCATTTCTCTTCGATGAGTCTCGATCTCCGCTGCTGGAGCGCGCCCGCCGAAACTGAGCCGGCTGCGGCGGGGTTGCGTTAGACTATCGCGCCATGGCAGCGAACCGGAAACTGAATTTTATCGGCGCGTTCGCGATTTGGGCCGCGCTGGGGCTGCTTGGCGCATTCCTCGGCGCTTGGCTCGGTTACGGCAGTGAGCACTTCTTCTTTGCGCTAGGGGTCTGCGTAATTCTTCTGGCCGGAATGCTCTTTCCCGCCGCGGGTCACGTGAGGGAATCGATGGCTGCGTGGTTCGGGCGCCGCGGCGCCTGGATCGCCCCTGTCGCACTGCTCGCTGTCTGCGTCACTTACGCGCTAGGGGCGACCGGCTACGATTGGAAAATCTCTTTCTTCGGCGCGGCGTATGTTCTCGTGCCGTCGCTGCTTCTTTACACCGCGAAAGAACGCGCCCCGGGAGCCTGGCAAGATTACGCGGCTATCCTGGCAATCTGGATTCCAGTTGGATTGCGTTGGCTCTATCGAGTGTTCCCCTACCCGCCGCCCCTGACGCACACGCTGACGATCTTGCTCGCCGTAAACACTGCGCTCGCCGCATTTCTATTTCTGAGGCGGTTGAATGGGATTGGATATTCCATCGAGTGGGGACGCGGCTTCAGCTTCTCAGTCGGCTTTCACTTTGGCGTCTTCACGCTGATCGCGATTCCGCTCGGCGAGGTGATCGGATTTGTTCATTTCGACCCTTCCTGGACGCGGCTGCGCTCGTTGCCGCTGGCTGCCCTCGGAATTCTCTTTTTCACCGCGTGGCCGGAAGAATTTCTCTTCCGCGGATTGCTGCAAAATCTTCTTGCAAGATCGCTGCACAGCCCATTCGCGGGCCTGCTCATCGCCGCAGTCATTTTCGGTTTCGCGCACATCAACAACGGCGCGTTTCCGAATTGGCGGTATGTCCTGCTGGCAACGATTGCGGGGATTTTCTACGGCCGCGCGTGGCTGAAGACGGGTTCGATTTTCGCGTCCTGCCTCGTCCACGCCCTCGTGGACATCACCTGGCACGCCTTGTTTCGTTAATCGGCGTGACGCTCTGCGTGGCGCTTACCGGACGACGCCCGCGAGGGGACTGGACGCGGTGGCGTAAAGTTTTTTCGGGATGCGGCCGGCGAGGAACGCTTTGCGGCCCGCTCCGACGGCATCGCGCATCGCTTCCGCCATCAGGATCGAGTCCTGCGCGCCGGCGATGGCGGTGTTCATCAGCACGCCATCGGCGCCGAGCTCCATCGCAACCGCGGCATCGGAAGCCGTGCCAACGCCTGCATCCACGATCAGCGGCACTTCGGTGATGCGCTCGCGCAAGATGCGCAGGCTCGCGTGGTTCTGGATGCCCATGCCGGAGCCAATCGGCGCTCCGAGCGGCATCACGGCTGCGGCGCCCGCATCAATCAGTTTGCGGGCGACAATCAGGTCGTCGTTCGTGTATGGAAGCACGACGAATCCTTCCTTGACGAGCACTTTGGTAGCTTTCACGAGTTCTTCGGTCTCGGGAAACAGCGTTTGTTCGTCGCCGATCACTTCGAGCTTGACCCATTCGGAAAGCCCGACTTCACGGCCGAGGCGCGCGGCGCGAATGGCCTCGTCGGCGGAATAGCAACCGGCCGTGTTGGGCAGTAAGAAAAATTTCTTGCGATCGATGTAATCGAGCAAAGATTCCTTCGAGCGGTCGGTGAGGTTGACGCGGCGGACAGCCACCGTCACCATCTCCGCGCCGGAGGCTTCGTGCGCGCGCACCATTTCCTGAAAGCTGCGATATTTTCCCGTGCCCACGATCAGCCGCGAGCGGAACGCGCGGCCGGCGATCACCAATCGGTCTTCCATTAGCTTTCTCCCGGACCCATTCTAATCCAACTCAGGCGCCACCGCTCGCCGAAGCAATCGATGGCGGAGGCCGCAGGCAGCTAGAAAGCGGGAGCAGGCGGAACCAAGAGGAGATCACGCGTGATGCTGGGGGCGGGGCTCCTCGACGTCTGCGTAAAGCTGTTCGATGACGTCGTGATAGCGCTGTTCGATGATGCGGCGCTTCAATTTCAGCGTGTACGTGAGCTCGCCGTCGCCCTGAGTAAAATCCTTGTCGAGCACGGCGAATCGTTTCGGCTTCTCGTATTGCGCGAGGCTCGCGCAAAGGCGCTCGAGCTCGGACGCCATCAACTGATGCGTCCAGGGATGCGCTGCGAGCTCCGCGTGCGAGGCAAATGTGATGCCCCCCTCGCGCGCCTTCGCCTCGACGCTTGCGAAATTCGGCACCACGAGCGCCGAGACGAACTTGCGCTTGTCGCCGACCACGGCAGCGTTCAGGATGAACGGGCTCGACTTCAGCCGATTCTCGATTGGCTGTGGCGCGACAAATTTTCCTGCGGCAGTCTTGATCAGTTCTTTCTTGCGGTCGGTGACGACCAGGTAGCCATCGGCGTCGAGATAGCCGATGTCTCCCGTGCGCAACCAGCCGCCCTCGGTGAAGGCTGCCAGCGTTTCCTCCGCCTTCTGATAATACCCGCGCATCACGCACGGCCCGCGCACCAGAATTTCGCCGTCATCGGCGATGCGCACCTCAACGTTATCGATCGGCGGGCCGACGGTGCCCACCTTGTTCGCTCCCGGCCGATTGGTGGATACGATGGGCGAAGTTTCCGTCAGGCCGTAGCCCTGATAAATATGCAGGCCCACCGACCAGAAAAATTCCGCCAGCTCCGGCGCCAGCGGCGCACCACCGGATGAAATTTCTCGAAGTCGCCCGCCGAGGCCCTCCCGAATTCTTGAATAGAGGAGGTGGTCTGCCACCGTCCAGGCAATCTTGAGTGCCGCTGGCGCGGGCTTTCCGTAGGCGCGCCACGGAACGGAACGGCTGGCGACATTCATGGCCCAGTCGAAGAGTCGGCGCTTCAACCCGGTCGTGCGATGGCCCTGCTCCATGACGTTTGCGTAGGTCTTTTCGAAAAGGCGCGGCACCGCCGCCATTAGCGTGGGGTGAACTTCGAGCAGCGCGCGCTGGACGTGCTCCATCTGATCTACATAAGCGATGCAAGCCCCGCGGAACAGATAATTATAATCGACGATCCGCTCATAGACATGCGAGAGCGGGAGAAACGAAAGCGCCAGGTCCTTAGGCCCCCACGTGGCGTACTTCATGCTATCCACAACGTTCGAACTCAAGTTCGAATGCGTGAGCATCACGCCCTTCGGCTCGCCGGTGGTGCCGGAGGTGTAAATTATCGTGGCGAGCTGGTCCAGCGTGACCTCGGCAGCGCTGTGGCGATACTCGGCGATGTCGGCTTGGCCCGCCGTCGCAATCAGAGCTTCGTAGTAAAGAGGGTCTGCGCCGCGCTCTTCAGGAGCGTCCGCGATAATGATTCGCTCGAGTGCGGGCAACCGGGACCGGCAGCCGAAGAGCAGGCGCGCCTGCTCCGGCCCGGCGGCAAACGCGACGCGAGCACCCGAATCATTCAGGATGTACACGAGCCGGTCGGCCGATTCACGGAAATAGATGGGGACATTCACCGCGCCGAGACCGAGGATTGCGAAATCGGCGATGTGCCACTCGGGGCGATTCGCAGAGATAAGGCCGACGCGGTCGCCCGGCTTAATGCCGAGCATGTGGAGCGCGTGCGAGAGGCCCGCGACGCGCTGCAAAATTTCCGCAGAGGAAACCGGCTCCCATCGCCCGCCGGCCTTGCGCAGCGCGGCGCGAGGACTCTGAAAGCGGTCAATGGCGTCAAGAAAACTTTTCGGAAGCGAAGGATAAGTCATGGCCTGTTTGCCAATGTAACGCACCGCCGGCGCGGCGCGCAACGAAGCTCTGCGTCCCTCTGCGCGAGACGCCAACCGGAGCGGCTACAAGTCCCCACACACCGGCCGGCACCGCTTTACAAACCCATCCGCACGTGCGCTAAGATGGCGCGGGAGAGTTTGCCGATGACGAAGGTCACCACGGAGAATCACACGACGGCTCCGACGGTGCGCGCGCCGCGCGGCACCACGATTTCCTGCAAAGGATGGCAGCAGGAAGCGGCGCTGCGTATGTTGATGAACAATCTCGATCCCGAAGTGGCCGAAAAGCCCGGCGAGTTGATCGTTTACGGCGGCCGGGGCAAAGCCGCGCGCAATTGGGAATGTTTTCACGCCATTGTCGCTTCGCTTCGCAGCCTCGAAAATGACGAAACGCTTCTCGTGCAATCCGGCAAGCCGGTGGGAATCTTCCGCACGCATCCCTACGCGCCGCGCGTGCTGATCGCAAATTCGAATCTGGTCGGCCATTGGAGCGATTGGAAAAATTTCGACGAGCTCGACCGCGCCGGGCTGATGATGTACGGGCAGATGACGGCCGGGAGCTGGATTTACATCGGCACGCAGGGAATTTTGCAAGGGACCTATGAGACGTTTGCCGCCGCCGCGCGAAAACATTTCGGCGGCGATCTCGCGGGAAAGCTGGTCGTCACCGGCGGCATGGGCGGGATGGGTGGCGCACAGCCGCTGGCCGCGACGCTGAACGGCGCAGCGTTTCTGGGCATCGAGGTGGATCCGGAACGCATCAAGCGGCGCGTCAAGACCGGCTACTGCGACGTGATGGTCAACGATCTCGACGAGGCCCTGCGCATCTTGAAGAATGCGGTGCGCAAGCGCGAGGCCACCTCGGTCGGCTTGATTGGCAACTGCGCCACCGTGATTCCGGAGCTGGCGAGCCGGGGCGTCGTGCCGGACTTACTCACGGACCAGACCAGCGCGCACGATCCCCTCTTCGGCTACATCCCGCAAGGAATTGCACTCGAAGATGCGGCGGAGCTGCGCCAGCGCGATCCCGAAACGTATCAGAAGCGCTCGATGGAATCGATCGCGAGGCACGTCGAAGGGATGCTCGCGCTACAGAAGATGGGCGCGGTAACGTTCGACTACGGCAACAACATTCGCACGATGGCGTTTCAGCAGGGCGTGAAGGACGCCTACGACTTCCCAGGCTTCGTGCCCGAGTACATTCGCCCGCTATTCTGCGAGGGCCGAGGGCCGTTCCGATGGGCCGCGCTTTCGGGCGAGCCCTCGGACATTGCGCGCACCGATGACCTCGTCCTGCAAATGTTTCCCGAGGACACGACGCTCACGCGGTGGATC
>JBGQEW010000029.1:0-21749 GCA_041496565.1 Terriglobia bacterium
CCCAAGATATTGCGTCAGTCCCTCGTAAACCCAGAGCAGATTCCCCTTCATTGGCTGCTGATAATCGGATGTGGCCAGGCCCGCGGGCCGGCGGAATTTTCCGTTCCAGGAGTGCACGAATTCGTGCGGCAGCAAATCCGCCGAATAGAGCCGCAGGGTGTTATCGAGCAATGTGCGTTCGGCGACCCGGTCGTCGCTCGACTCGTGATGCTCGAGGCCGAAATGGGCCACATCGTCGCTCAGCGTCAGCAGGAAATGATAGTCGCGATAATGGCGCGAGCCGAACAGCGCGTCCGCCTGTGCGACCAGTTGCTTGTAATGCATCTGGTCGTCCGGTTTCATTTCCAGCGCGGCAGGGCTGTCGGCGGCGATGTCAATCTCGTGCGGCTGGTTTTCGTCGGGCGTCAGCGGCACCACGCGGAAATGAGCGCCGGAGAGAACCGGTGAATCGATCAGCGTTTCAAGCGCCACCGGGGCAAACTCGATGGTCGAGCCCGACCGCTTCGCAATGGGCAAAGCCGTGCCGAACTTCCAGCCTTCGGGGATGCGCAGGCTGGACTCAAATTGAAGTTCGTTCACTGGCCAGCCCTGTGGGTAAAGCAATACTTGATTCCAGCTCAGCACATCGAGCTGCGAGGTCGCCGACGCTCCGGAAGAAAATCTTGAGGAAGCGCCGGCAAGCAGAAAATCGAGCGCGACGTCAATCGTGCTCACCCCTTCCGGCACATCGAGATGGAACGCGAACATGTCCACGAGATCGCGCCGCCAGGGAAGCGCCTTACCCCCGGCGCTGAACTTCAGCCCCGCCAGGTTCACGATGGGGCCGTCCGGCATGTGCTCGCCGGGAATCCATTCGGGATAGTAGAGCGTCAGCGGCCCAGGCTTCACCGGAATCACAAGATTGGCATGCAGGATGGAGCGAGGAGCGTCGGTGGCGTCCACCATCAATTTGATGGTTGGCGGCGGATCGCTCGCCCAAACGCAATTCGACTGAATGGGCGCGATGGTTGCAGCGCCAAACACAATAAGCGCGGCGCTGCCCCATCTGGGAATCGAATGATGGCTCGAGATTCTGGACATCATTTCCCGCCTTCGAAATTTGTCTTCCGGCTCATCTCAAGTTGTGGAACTCCTGCGGCGAGGCGCGCTCTCCCGCGCAGGCGCCTACTGCGCCTTGACTCCGAGTTGCCAGAACAAGAAGCTCAGCAAGTCGGTCGCCTCTTCGATCTGCTTGCCGAGCGGCCTCCCGCCTGAGTGGCCTGACTTCGTATCGTAGAGCAGCAATACGGGCCGCTCGGAGCCGGTCGCCGCCTGGAGCTCGGCAGCCATCTTGCGCGCGTGCAGCGGAGCGACGCGCGTGTCGCCATCGCCGGTAACGAACAGCACCGCCGGATATTTCGTTCCCGCATGCACATTCTGATACGGCGAGTACGCCAGGAGATACTTGAACTGCTCGGGGTCATCCGAGGAGCCGTATTCCGGCACCCACCAGCGCGCGACCAGGAATTTGTGAAAGCGAATCATGTCCAGCAGCGGATAGAGGCAAACGACGGCCCGAAACAGAGTTGGCTGCTGCGTCAGGGCCGCGCCGACCAGCAAGCCGCCGTTGCTTCCGCCCATGATGGAAAGCTTGGCGGGATTCGTGTAGCCATTCTGGATGAGCCACTTCGCTGCGGAGATGAAATCGTCGAAAACATTCTGCTTGTTCCCCAGCATCCCGGCGCGATGCCACGCCTCGCCAAATTCGCCGCCACCGCGCATATTCGGGACAGCCCACACGCCGCCTTGCTCCGCCCACAATACAGCAGTGGCTTGGAAGGAGGGAGTCTCGCTCACGTCGAAGCCGCCGTAGCCGGTGAGCAGCACCGGCCGCGCCCCGTCGAGCTTGAGGCCCTTCTTGTGGAAGAGGAACATCGGCACGCGCGTCTTGTCTTTCGATTCATACCAGACTTGTTTCACCTCGAAGTTGTCGCTCTGGATCGGTACTTTTGGTTGCGCCCACGCGTTGAGCGAACCTTTCGTCACGTCGTAGCGATAGATGGTTGCGGGAATGGGGAACGAACGGAAGCTGAAGAACACCTCGCCGCTGCTCCAGCGCCCGTGGAACCCGCTGACGGTGCCAAGCGCGGGCAGTTTGATTTCGCCGGCCGGCTTGCCGTTGGTCTCGAGAATCTTGAGTTGTGAAGTCGCGTTTCGCGTGTATTGCAGAATCAGCTTGCCGCCCGCCAGCCGCGCGTCTTCGATTCGCGCATCGCCTTCGGGCACGATCTGCCGCCATTGGTCCCGCGCGGGATTCTTTAAGTCCACCGCCAGCACGCGCCATTTCGGCGCTTGCCAGTTCGTCAGCAGGTAGAGCGTGTCGCCGGCGATATCGCCCGTGAAAAAGGCTTCGACGTCGTTCATGATCTTGGTGAGCGGCCCGCGATTCTGCGCGTCCAGGACGTAGATCTCCGAGTGTTCTGAGCCCGAGCCGTAGGCGACCAGGATGAGCAAGTGCCGCCCGTCATCGGACGATCCAATCCCGATGATCTTGTCGCACCCGTAGCCCTTGCCGAAAATTTCCGTGTCCTTGGCGGAATCGGTTCCCATCGCGTGGTAGTACACTCGCGGGCCATCCGGAGTCATCCGCGAATAGTAGAGCCCGCTGCGATCGGGCAGGATGACAATGCCAAAATAATCCGCGCGGGGAAGTTGATCGGGGAGATCTTTTCGGGTATCGGTATTGAGCAGGTGAATCGTGGTCTCGTCTTCGCCGCCCTTACGCACGCTGTAGGCGGCCAGCAAGCCGTCCTTGGAAACTTCCGAGAGATTGACGCTGATGGTGTGGTCCGGGCTCAGCGGCGCCGGGTCGATCAGCACTTCATCGCGGCCTTCCGCGGCTTTGCGCATATAAATAACGGAAAGATCCTGGTCCGCCGCCCGCTTGAGGAAGAAATAACGGCCGCCGTACTCCCTCGGCGATTCGATGGCATCCACTTTCATCAGCGCCGTCAGGCGCGTCGAGAGTTCTTCGCGTCCCGGAAGCTTGCGCAGAACGGATTCGGTGCAAGCATTTTGCGCTTCAATCCAGGCGCGCGTTTCGGGGCTTGTCTGGTCTTCGAGCCAGCGATAAGGATCGGCAATCTCGACGCCGTGCAGAGTTTCCTTTACTTCGTCGGTGCGCGTGGCCGGAGGACATTTCGAAGACGGCGTTTGCGCGCGCGTCACTGGAGCCCAAAATGCAATCAAGAGTGCGATGAGGAGTGGAATGATCGAGAGCCGGGGAAGTGCGCAGGCAATCCGTGCTGGCGCGCTCGCGCCCGATCCGATTTTCATTGGGCTTCCTTTTCCTTACGATGTAGTTGGCGCGGCGGTCTTCCGCGCCGGGTTGAAAAATGGCAGCGCCGCCACCGTGGCGCCGGCTGTGTGACGTACGGCTTCGACCGTCAGTTCCATCTCGAGCTGTGTTCCGGTGGCCGAATGTTCGCTCTCGACGCAGGCGAGCGCGATCATCTTCTTGAGCGTGGGTGACCAGGTGGAAGATGTCGCCTTGCCCACCTGCTTCCCGGTGCGAAACACGGGCACGGCGACGCGCGATGCCGCAGCCGGAACCTGCGGCGCCAGACCGGCATCTTCATAGAGCCGATCCACATCTTCCCAGCGAATTTCCAAACCCACGATTCTTCGCTGAGGGCCTCGGCGGCTTTCCTCCACCAGTGCCGAGCGCCCCACAAAATATTCTTTGTCGAGATGCACGGTGCGGCCGAAGACGAGCTCGTAGGGCGAATATTTCTGCGAGTCGATCAGCGCTTTCTTGCTGCTGATGTAATCCACTTCGATCAGCAGCAGTCCGGCTTCGATGCGCGCGACATCGAGCGCGAGCATTCCTGCGGCGTGAAGATCGAACGGCCTGCCGGCGGCGAAGATCGCATCCCAGACCTTAACGGCATTGTTCCAGGGAATCCATATTTCGTAGCCCAGGTCGCCGGTGTAGCCCGTCCGGGAAATGTCCACTTCGACGCTGGCGATTTTTCCGTGCGTCACGCGAAAATATTTGAGCTGGGCGACGTCTGCATTCGTTACGCTCTGCAGCAGCCGCGCGGAGGTCGGCCCCTGCAGGGCGAGCGCGGCCACTTGTTCGGAGATGTCGTCAATCTTGACGTCGAGGCCGAGGGCGTTCTGCCGGAACCAGCGCAGGCTGGGATCGGCCGCCGTCCAACGATAGGTATTTTCGCCGAGACGGGATATCGTGCCGTCGTCGATCACTTTTCCCTGTTCGTCGCACCAGCAGCAGTAGATAACCTGGCCGGGAGCGGTCTTGCGAATGTCGCGAGTGATGACGCGGTTGACCAATTTCGTCGCGTCTTTTCCCGTGATCCAGTATTTGAAGAGCGGCGAAACGTCGATCAGCGCCGCCGCGTTTCGGATGGCGTTGTATTCGTGCTCGTGGTGCGCTTCGTACGCGCTGACGGTGTAGTAGCCGGACCATTCGCGGTAGTTCAAGCTTTCGCAGAGCGAATTGGTTCGCTCGTGAAATGCAGTTCCGATCGGCACTGCGGCTCCTCCCGTCAGCAGACTTCGCTGTTTGGCGCGCGCGCGGATTATAGTCGGGCGGTTGCTGCCGCTGCAAGGTGCGGCCGCGAAAAAGCGGCGTCGCGCGCAGAGCATCCTTGTGGGAGCAAGCACGTGCCGGTAGAATGTCCACTCCTTCCGCGCTTCGCAAGGGGGCGCGCAGAGCGGCATCGAAACCAGCCATGGCTTTTCGCTACGACGTAATCGTCATCGGAGGCGGCCACAACGGCCTGGTCAACGCGGCGTATCTCGCGCGCGCGGGGAAGCAAGTCCTCGTGCTCGAGCGTCGTCACGTGCTCGGCGGCGCCGCGGTGACCGAAGAAATTTTTCCCGGCTTCCACTTCTCCGTTTACTCCTACGTCGTGTCGCTGCTGCGGCCGGAAATTATTCGAGATTTGGACCTGCCTCGCCACGGCCTCGAAATTCTTCCACTCGACGGCACGTTTACGCCTCTCCTCGGCGGTGATTATCTCTGGCGCGTGAACGACCACGCCAGGACGCGCCGCGAAATCGCGCGGCATTCGCGCGTGGATGCCGAGGCCTACGACGAATTCGGCATGGCCATGCTGCAGATGTGCCATTTCGTCAAGCCGCTGCTCGCGATGGTGCCGCCGGACCCCACCTCGCTCGATCCGCGAGACCTCAAAAAGCTGCTGTTTCTGGGCAAGCGCTTCCAGTCGCTTCCGGCCGAAGACAAATACAACCTCGTCCAATTGATGACCATGAGTGCCGCCGATTTCCTCGCCCAGTGGTTTGAGACCGACGTGCTCAAGGCCACGATGTCAGCTTCGGGAATCATCGGCACGTTTCTCGGCGTGCGATCCCCCGGCACGGCGTACGTTTTGCTGCACCATTACATGGGAGAAATTGACGGCGCGTTTCGCGCGTGGGGCTTCAGCCGCGGCGGCACCGGCGCGATTTCGAACGCGATTGCCTCAGCGGCGCGCGAGGCCGGAGTCGAGATTCGCACCGAGGCGCCGGTGGCGAAAATTCTGGTGAAGGAGGGCCGCGCCACCGGTGTCGTGCTCGAATGCGGCGAAGAAATTCAAGCCGCCCTCGTTTCGTCGAGCGTTGACCCGAACCTCACGTTTCTGAAAATGATGGACGCGCGCGAGCTGCCCGGAGAATTTGTCGAGGAGGTGAAGCGCTACAAATACCGCGGATCTTCCGGCAAAGTGAATCTCGCGCTCGACGCCTTGCCGGATTTCACCTGCTTGCCGGGCCCTGGCGTTCATTTGCGCGGTGCGGTTTCGATTTCGCCTTCCGTGGAATACATGGAGCGCGCGTATGACGATGCCAAGTACGGCGATTTTTCGCGCCGGCCTTACATTGACATGGTGATTCCTAGCCTGACCGATCCTTCCGTCGCGCCGCCGGGCAAGCACGTTCTCTCCTGCTTCGTGCAGTACGCTCCCTACAAATTGCGGGAAGGGAACTGGGACGATAAGCGCGAAGCGTTCGGCGACGCGGTAATTGACACCGTCGCTCAATACGCGCCGAATCTGAAAAACATCATCATCGGCCGCCAGGTTCTGACGCCGCTGGATATCGAGCGCCTGATCGGACTTTCGGAAGGCAATATTTTCCAGGGCGAGTTGTCGCTCGAGCAGCTCTTCTTTCTGCGGCCGGTGGCGGGCTGGGCGCGATATCGCACGCCGGTGCGCAACCTTTATATGTGCGGCTCGGCAACGCATCCCGGCGGTGGAATCATGGGCGCGCCGGGCCGGCTGGCGGCGATGGAAATTTTGAAAGACCACAAAGGGAAGGCGAGCTAGGCGATGGCCAAGAAGGGCAACGTCGTCATCGTCGGCGCCGGCCACAACGGATTGGTGACGGCGTTCTACCTCGCCCGCGCCGGATTCAAGCCGATCGTGCTCGAACGGCGGCCGATTGTCGGCGGCGTCGCCGTCACCGAAGAATTTCACCCCGGGTTCCGCTGCTCGACGATTGCCCACACGGTCGGCCCGCTGCTTCCCGTGATCGCGCGCGACATGAAGCTCGAGCGCTTCGGCTTTCAACTGATCGAGCCGGACGTGCGCATTTTTGCCCCGGCGCCCGACGGCCGCGCGATTGTGCTCTACAACGACCCGGCGGCCTCCGCCGAGCGAATCCGGAACTATTCGCCGCGGGATGCCGAAAAATTTCTCGAGTTTGAAACCGTTCTCGGCCGCATGGCGCAATTCCTCAGCCAAATGATCACGCTGACGCCGCCCGAGATTGAGGACCCCTCCTCAAGAGATCTCTTTAACCTTTTCAAACTGGGCCGAAACTTTCGCGGCCTCGGCAAGAAAGACATGCAGCGTTTGCTGCGCTGGGCCCCGATGGCCGTGGCCGATTTCGCCGGCGAATGGTTCGAGACGGAATTGTTGCGCGCTGTAATTGCGGGGCGCGCCATTTTCGGAACGGCAACGGGGCCGTGGTCGCCCGGTTCGACCGCCGTGCTTTTGCTGCGCGCGGCGGAGTCCCACTTCGCGGGCGTTTCCGCCATCCCCCGCGGCGGAATGGGCGGATTGACGCAAGCGATGGCCGCGGCGGCGCAGAAGGCCGGCGCGGAAATCCGGACTCGCACCGAAGTCGCGCGGATTTCCGTGAAGGGCGGCGAGGTGACTGGAGTCGTTCTCGCCGGCGGCGAAGAAATCCCGGCGCGGGCCGTGATTTCCAACGCCGATCCCAAGCGGACATTTTTGAAGCTGCTCGACCCGGGCAACCTCGATCCGGGCTTCCTGGCGAAGATCCAGCACTATCGCTCGCAGGGAACCGTCGCGAAAATCAATCTCGCGCTCGCGGCGCAGCCTCAGTTCAAGGCCTTGGAGGGCGCGTCGAACGGAACGCTTTCCGGCCGTATTCACATCGGGCCGGAGATTGATGCGATCGAGCGCGCCTTCGACGCTTCGAAGTACGGCGAATTTTCCCGGCGTCCCTATCTGGAAGTTACGATCCCCTCGCTCGCCGATCCGTCGCTCGCGCCGGCGGGGCAGCACGTGATGTCCATCTTCGCGCAGTTCGCGCCATATCATTTGAAGAGCGGCGATTGGGCGAGCCAGCGCGACGCGCTGAAGGATGCGGTGGTGGGAACGCTCGCGGAGTACGCGCCTGATTTGCCGTCGCTCATCCTCGAAGGCGAAGTACTTACGCCGCAAGACTTGGAAACGGATTACGGCCTCACCGGCGGCCACATCTTCCATGGCGAGCCCGCGCTCGATCAACTCTTCACCATGCGGCCACTGCTCGGCTGGTCGCGCTACCAGACGCCGATTCGCGGGCTCTACCTCTGCGGCTCGGGCACGCATCCGGGCGTGAGCTGGAACGGCGCCTGCGGCTACAACGCCGCGCGCGAAATCCGCAAACACCTCAAGCGCTAGCCCTCGCCTTTCGTAGGGGCGCCGCTTGCTGCGCCCGTTTGGTGGCATGATTGACCGATGCCTGACCGATCTCTTCCCGAACGCCGCTCGATTCGTCTTCCGGGCTTCGACTATTCGCAACCCGGCGTGTATTTCATCACTGTCTGTACGCACGATCGGAAATGTGAGTTCGGGAAAATCCGCTACGGCAAAATGATCGCAAGCGCCGCCGGCAATGCTGTGCGGGAAACCTGGATTGGCCTGCCCAATCGTTTTCCTTTGCTGGCGCTCGATTCTTTTATCGTGATGCCAAATCATATTCACGCGATTGTTGCTCAATTTCGAGCGCCGCAAAAAACAGCGGGCGCAGCAAGCAGCGCCCCTACAAACAAACCGCCGGTCCTGGGAACAATAGTTCGAGCATTCAAGTCGCTCGCCGCGATCGAGGTCAATCGCCGGCTCGGACGTTCTGCTGCGCCGCTGTGGCAGCGCAACTATTTCGAACATGTTGTTCGGCGCGGCGAGGACCTCGACGCAATCCGCCAATATATCCGCGAAAATCCAATGCACTGGGAATTCGATCATGACAATCCCAATGCAAGACGACGGGAGGTTATATCCGCCGGAAATGTGACCCCCGACTGGCTCTCGTAGTGCCGCTGCTTTCTGCGCCCGTCAGTATCGCTCCGCGAGCCGTAAAATCGATTTGCGATTAGAACAGGCTGACGCCCTTTGTTTTCAATGGTTTGACGTGTCGCATGTGGGCGCTTCATTTTCGATTAGAAACGGCCTCCAAGCGCGGTTCGCCGGCCTCATCGCACTCGTAGGGGCGCTGGTCTTCTGTTGAGCCGAGCCGAATCCATTTACCCTGAGCTCACCGAGGGGCTGTGCGTTTTCTGCACCCCGATGTTTTTCATCGGGGCGCCCGCTCTTGTCCTGAGCTTGCCGAAGGGACTCTCCGGTTCCCTCGTTTTTCGTAGCAACGTCTCCTCGGAATTGAGGAGGGGGCGGGGGGAAAGGCCGGCGGCATGAGCGCGCCGAGCCAAGTCAACCGGGCGGAATTCCTCGGGCAGGGCGTGCGGTGACTTTGTTGCGCCGTTTTCGGGTCGTTTGTCTTTGCTCATACCGCACGCTAGCACTTCGCGGGAGTGGTGAGAAGACACAGTGCCTGTGGACATTGGAAGCTAGGTGTCGGGTGTGAGGCTAGGAATCAGGTCGGAGGCGAAACATCAACAGCTGCTGGCACCAAATGCAGACCGCGAAAAGCCCCACGCGTAGAACCGACGCGTTGGGCACCCCGACCTTGCCAACCAGTTCTGTCTCGGCCATCGGTCCCAGTGGATGAAAAATGTGACAGAAGAAAAACGACGAGGCGCAAACCCCCACCCCTAAGACCGAAGGATGGAGCTCCCGGCACGGCATAGTCTTTCCACCAATTCTAGTGTCCGGCGCAGATGTCCTCGCATAGCGCTGAAAGTCATATCTGTTAGGTTACCAATTGGGGACTCGTACCATTGTCTCCGAGCATCTTCCGAGGGAACGTAGTAAGAAACGGTCAGTGTTACGTATTGGGCTATGCAAGAACTAACCGGTGAGTTAAACGCTCTCGAATGGCTCCGCGCTACGTTTGCCTGCGCGGGTAGGCTCTGGAGGGTCATAGGCAATGAATTTCGGAGGATTTTCATGGAAAAGGTTGGTTGGAATATCAGCGTTTAAGTCTCGCATATCGCGCAAGATCGGAATCCCACTTACGGCAAGCGGACGACGCAGAAAACTCGGGGCTTTCATTTTCAACGCGGTCGGCCCCCTCGCTGGAACACTAGCCGTGGCCGCTGTCGGAGTGGTGAAGCAACCGCAAGAATCAAACGGGGCGACGACTCCGTCAGAGCCACCGTCGCCGAAGGGCGTCTTCTTCTGTCAGGTCAAGGGTGTCACACACAAGAACGATGACGGGACGAGCCGTTCCGAGGCTATGAAGCTCTGCTCCATCGGCGATGCCGTGAAGTTGGTTCCTGACCCGCAGAACACACATGACCGAAACGCGATTAGAGTTCTGCTGCTGTCGGGTCAACAGATTGGATATATTAGCGCGCGGCAGGCCGCGAGATTTGCCGGCAAAGTACACCTGTTGACCGCCACGATTCATTCGAGAGTTAACGATGAGTGGGACAACGAAACTGTCAAGCTTCGCGTTCTGAACCCTGCGGAGCAAGAACTCCATGAGGCCCCTTCATCAACTGCCGGAGGGCAGTCACCGTCACTCAACCTGATATCAGCGATACAAGCGGAAGCGAAAGAAATTGCAAAGAAAGAAAGCTGGCAGTCTACATTGGTCTATTTCGAGAACGCAGAGCAACAATCATATCAAGTGGTTCTGGCGGAAAACACAGAGCACATCCGTCAAACACTTGAAGCGGGACTCGCTCAGGTTGGTTTTATTGGGGCGTATGATGCCCCTAAAGGAATCCAATTCGAATTCACCTTGAATGATAATCTCCCGACAAACGGCCCAGTCGCACAAAGATTTCTCAGCAACGCTCGCGAGTGGATAATCAGTCATTCAAAAGATGTCTGCGCTATGAATGGTATAGCTCCACCCATCGTCCATCAGTTTGTACCTAGTGAACGGGTCGCTAATAAACAGCCCAAAACGTCTGCGAATAACTCTCCGCCCTCAAGGCAGACCGTAACCCCGTTCTGGTGCGGTGCTGTACTCGGTATCGCTGGACTGCTTGTCGGTTTATTTACAGGCGAGTGGCGCATGACACTCGTAATCGTGTTATTCGCGGGCTTTACCTACGGAGGCGTGCAAGGTCTTGTCGCACGGCTGATGATTGCTTCGATTATTTCTTGCCTGATTTATCAGGCGTGGTGGGCGGCAGGTGTAGTGAGTGCTGCGGCCGTAGCATTTCTCGTTTGGCGTGCATACCGTAGCGCCGACAAAGGAGCACGTTGAGTCCCGTCGCACTTGCTCGAATCGCGCCGCTCTCAACACTCCAATTTCGCTCTGCTTTCCGCTTGACTCATTACTCAAAATGTAATTACTATTCCCTTCTATGTTGGCGTTTTTACTTCGCTGGATTCCTGAAGCCGGCAAATCCCGAGCCCAACAGCTTTACGAACACGCACACGCTTACGGCACCCCCGCCGACCGTGCTCGCGAAGGCTTGCGCAAAGCCGTGCGCGAAATACTTGTTGCCTGCCTGCTCAGCTTCTTTGGGTTTTATGCGCTCGACAGCTACCAGCATCGCGCTTACCCTTCCGGCGATTCGATGACACTGGCCATCGTGCTGTGCATCCCGACCGCTCTGGTCCTGTGGATCGTGTATCGCATAGTTCGCTTCGCGCTGGCGCGCTAGAACTCGGGCTTGAGTACCAGCGCACACTCTCTTGCGTCGATTTTGGCCCATCAGAAATAGCAGGAGAGAAAGTAGATGAGACAGGGGTTGGTCAGCGCAGTGCGATGGACCAACCGAATCGTGTTGTACTTGGTTGTCTTCATGGACCTCTCCGTGGTGGGACAAATCATCTTTAAGCTGATCACAGGAGGCCCTCGAAGAGTGAAGGCTTGGATATTCCATTTGGCAGGCTTTCGCACTGTGCTCAAGGAGAAAGGCGAAATAGAGCTTATTTTCCCCAGCCCATCTGAGGTTTATCGCGTGTTCGCCATCTTCTGTGCGTCTCTAGTCCTGGTTACGGTTGCGTGCTGGTATCTTGATGCGCGTTTATCTAGGAAAGCTAAGGATAGTGGGGGGCGAGGTGCAAGTCCGAACGCCGAAAATCCCCATGCGTAAGGCCGACGCGTTGAGCACCCCGATCTTTCTAATCCTATGCAACTCAAGAGATAGATAATTGTGGTCTCATGTCTGGCGTACCCCACTGCTGACTCAGGGAGGGAGCGATGAGAAACCTGATGGCATTGTTGGTGCTCTTGGCAATGGCCCATTCAACGAAGGTCGAAATCAGGGTGGAAGACGCATCAGGTGAGGCCCTAAAGGATGAGCTCGTAATTGTTCAGGACTTGAATAACCGAGAACATGAAGTTCTCCGTGTTCTGACGGATAAGAGCGGCAACATACCTCCGTTTGAGTTGTCTCCAGGTTTGTACCGGGCTATAGCAACTGCACCATACGGCCTTTGGCAAAGTGAAGTACATGAGTTCTTGGTTGGTGAGAAATCCGTCGCATTGGTTATTAGAGTCCAGATGCTACCTACACACGGTTACGGAGATATTGTGACCGTGGGGACAAACTTCATAAGATTGAGGGTTTTGAAGACGGACGGACAACCCGCATCCGGAGCGAATGTATTCGTTCGAGACCGGGATGCGACTTTGTATCTCGAAAGGTGCTACAGGACAAACGCGGAAGGCGAGGCAAAAATTGAACTGGTCAGTGACCCCACGGTGCTTGTTATCGTCTTTAGGGATTCTCTGACGACGAAAGAAGTGGGAAATAAAAGCGGCGACCTTATCGTTCGATTGGCCAAGAACTGAGCCTGAATGCACCGCAAGTATTGTTCTGTCCCGCCCCGCCCCGTCTTCTCTCATGGATGGGTGCAGTAGTGCACCCCTCTAAGATGGGACGCCTCATCCAGGTATGATCAGGCCTCCCAACAGGAGGCAACGTGGGCACAAAAGCGCGACGAGTTGGCGATTTGACTAGGCTACGGCAGTCTGATGCGGCTGCACTTCGCGGTCAACCTTGCTTTGCTGTTTGTCGCGTGCAACTTCCAAATCGTATCGGGTTTGAAGATTGAGCCAGAATTCCGGCGTCGTGTTGAAAAACCTACCAAGGCGCAGAGCCGTGTCCGATGTGATCGCGCGACGCTTGTGGACAATTTCCGTGATGCGCGTCACCGGCACTCGCAAGGCCATCGCCAGTTTGTGCATATTCAAGTTGAGCGGCAGCATGAATTCCTCGCGGAGAATTTCACCCGGATGAATAGGACTCAGCTTCATTGGCATACTCCTCACAGTCATACCTCGGCGTTTTCATACGCCGCAACTAATGATAGTCAGCAATCTCCACGTCGAATGCGTCACCATCTCGCCAAACAAAGCAAACGCGCCACTGATCGTTGATACGAATGCTCCATTGACCTTCCCGATCTCCGTGACATCGCCAAAATGAGTAAGCGTGAGCGCTATTGATGTTCGATGATCGCGAGCGCTGACTTGGCTTCGTGGCGGACTTCCGGAAGCTCCTTCTCTTCTGTCATCACCCTGCGAAGCTCCGGGGCGCTTTCCTTTGCCAGAGCGCCAATCATGCCAAGCGCTCGGGCTGAATTCCTACGCATGATCCAGCTCTCCTCCCGCAACGCAGCAACCAAGGGAGCGACTGCCCGTTGGTCTCGGAGCATTCCAAGCGCCGTAGCTGCGCACTGACGAGCCTCCCAATACTTGTCGTCGGGGAACTCCGCAAGCGCCTGGATCAGTGGCTCGACCGCACGCGTGTCACCCAGGTACCCCAAGGTCTCTGCGGCACAGCCCCGCGTTGTCGGGGACGAATCCTTCAACGCAATCAGCAGCGTTTCCAAAGCTCGGTGCTGACTCAACATCTGAACGGCTTCGCCGCCGCTTGTGGCGATGCTCTTGACTATCTCCGCCGCCGTCTCTCGCACAAATTCATCAGGGTCCGTCATTGAACCAATCAATGGGCCAAGAAACAGGGGCAGCAGAAATGCCTGATTCGTAAACCCTTGCCATTTTCCCGCCAACTCTTTCAGCGCGACCAATGCAGCGTGCCGAATGGCCGACTCTTTGTGCTCCAATGCTTTCGCGATCCCAGCCAGTGCCTTCCGCGCACCTGCGACTGTTGCTTCCCCCTCCATGACCAACTTGTCAAAATCAGGGGTGCCGCGAATCCTATCAAGGAACGACATGCGGCAGATTAGACTTCAGGCTAGGGAGCGAGTCAAGTTTTCGACCTTCACGAGCGGGTCATCTTGCCGAGCCGCCGCGCGCACAGTAGAATGGCATATTCGCGATCCGAGGGAGGCGAGCGCCATGGCGACAACTGAGGTGAAAGTGCGCGGCGGCGAGTTTACCAACGAGCCGTTCGTTGATTTTTCGAGGCCCGACAATCATAAGGCGATGGAGCAAGCGCTCCACAAGGTCGGCAGCGAGCTCGGGCGCGAATATCCCATTTACATTGCGGGCGAGAAAATCACGACCGCGGAAAAGCTCCGCTCGACGAATCCATCGCATCCGGCCCAGGTGGTCGGCGTTTTTCAGAAGGGAACGGCGGAACTGGCGAACCGCGCCATCGAGGAAGCGAGCAAGGCGTTCGAGACGTGGAAGCGCGTGCCCGCCGAAGTGCGCGCCGAGATCGTCTTCCGTGCCGGCGACCTGTTGCGGCAGCGCAAGTTCGAATTCGCGGCGTTGCTCTGCTACGAGGTCGGCAAGACGTGGCCGGAGGCGGACGCGGACATCGCCGAGACGATTGATTTCTGCGAGTACTATGGGCGCGAGATGCTGCGGCTGGCGGGGCCGCAGCCGCTGACGCCGATGAAGGGCGAGAGAAATTATCTCGTGTACATCCCGCTCGGCGTCGGCGCGGTGATCCCGCCGTGGAATTTTCCTTGCGCGATCATGGCCGGGATGACGGTGGCGTCGATCGTGACGGGCAACACGGTAGTGCTGAAGCCGTCGAGCGATTCGCCAACCATTGCGGCGAAGTTCGTGGAGATTCTTTTCGAGGCGGGCGTGCCGCAGGGAGTCGTGAATTTCCTCACCGGGCCGGGCGGCTCGGTGGGCGACACGCTGGTGCAGCACCCGAAGACGCGCTTCATCGCGTTCACCGGTTCGAAGGAAGTCGGACTGAACATCAGCGAGCAGGCGTCCAAGAAGCAGCCGGGGCAGATCTGGATCAAGCGCACCGTGCTGGAAATGGGCGGCAAGGACGCCATCATCGTGGACGATGAAGCCGACCTTGATTCCGCGGTGGATGGAGTGGCCGCGTCGGCGTTCGGCTATCAAGGGCAGAAATGCTCGGCGTGTTCGCGCGCCATCGTCACCGAAAAGATTTATGCCAATTTCCTGGCGAAGCTGATCGAGCGCGTGGCGAAGATACAAGTGGGGCCGGCGGAAGATCCTCACAATTACATGGGCCCGGTCATCAACAAGTCGTCGATGAAAACCATTCTCGACTACATCGAAGTTGGCAAGAAAGAAGGGCGGCTGATCATTGGCGGCGGTGCGGTAGCGGGCGACGGTTATTTCATCCAGCCGACCGTGATCGCGGACATTGGCCCCAAAGCGCGTCTCGCGCAGGAGGAAATTTTCGGGCCGGTGCTGGCGGTGATCCCAGCGAAAGATTTCGACGATGCGCTGGCAATCGCCAACAATACCGAGTTCGGCCTGACCGGAGCGGTCTATTCGAAGAATCCGAAGAAGCTCGAAAAGGCCAGGGAACAGTTCCACGTCGGGAATTTGTATTTCAACCGCAAGTGCACCGGCGCGATGGTCGGCGCTCATCCGTTCGGCGGGTTCAATATGTCAGGCACGGATTCGAAGAGCGGCGGCCAGGATTATTTGCTGCTGTTCCTTCAGGCAAAAACTGTCGCCGAGAAAATTCAGACGCAGTGACATCTCTTAGCTTCGCGGATTTTGAGGCGAAGGGATCATTCCAAAACCCCAGCGCAGAATGACGTACGCCACAGGCCCCGCGGCAAGCAGCCAGGGCGCCCAGCGAAAGACGTAAGGCTCGCTGTGGTACACCTTCACCGCGCAGAGAATTGCAGGCAACAAAATGACGTAGCCGAGGCCAACCGCGCCGCCGGGGATGCGGAACGAGCGGTGAGCATCCGGCATTTTCTGCCGCAGCCGCCAGGCAGAGAGCAGCGTCAGCAGGGATGTAGCGATGCGCGTCCAGATGTAGATGTTCACCAGGTCCACCACCCTCGACGTCGCCAGCGCGCAATAGATGACCGTGGAGAAGGCGATGGCGCGCGCGGGCGTGCGGTAGCGCGGATGCAATCCGGCGAGCCAGCGCGGCAGGTAGCCATCGTCTGCCATGGCCGCGGGGATGCGCGTGGTGTACAGGATGGTGCTGTTCGAGAGCGAAGCGGTGCCGATGATGGAAGCCATCAGCATCGCCACGCCGAGCCAAGCCCCGCCGACGCGGCCGGCTGCGGTGACTATGTATCCGGTCTGCCACTCGTGCCAATTGCCGAGAACGGCGAGAGCCAGCGTGGCGGGAAGCGTGTAGGTGAGGATGTTGAGCGGCGTCATCCACGCGAGGACGCGCACGAACGTCTTCTGCGAATCCTTGATCTCCTCGGTGACGCACGAGAGCTGCTCGTAACCGGCGTAGTTCCACATGGCGAGTGCCAGCCCTTTGCCGAAGGCGTCGCCGAACGGGCGGCCGGGCGGAACAAACGGCACGAGCGGATTGTAGTGCCAGTGGAATACTGCGACCAGGCACATCCACGCGACGGGAATCAGCACGACAATCAGAAGCAGAACAGAGAGCCATCCCGCCACCTGGATGCCGCGCGCGTTCATGTAAGAGAAAAAGCAGAGCGCGAGACACGCACCCACCCATTTCCAAAAGCCGGTGAGTCCCGGAATATAATTCGCGAGGTAATCCATCAAGAGCACGCCGTAAATCGAGTTGAGCAGGAACGTGCCGGTCCAATTCCACCAGCCGCATTGAAATCCCCAGAAGTCGCCGAAGGCCGCGCGCACCCAGCGATAGAAGCCGCCCTGCACCGGGAGGATGCTGTTCATTTCGGCGGCGGCGAGTGAGATGGGGATGCTCCAGAGGAAGGGAACGAGAGCAAGAAAGAGCATGGACATGCCGGGGCCGGAGGTCGAAAAAATTTCCTCGTAGCCGAACGGTCCGCCAGCGGTGTAGCCGTAAAAGAGGGCGAGCAGGGGAAGGAATCCGATTTGGCGAAGCGCGCCGCGCGCCGGAGCAAATTTCCCGCCGGCGTCGGGCGCTTCATTCATTCGGGTGGGCTAGCGCAAGGATCCGAGCGCGGCGATATGGTCGGGAGTGGTGCCGCAACAACCGCCGAGGATGTGCGCTCCCATCTGCTTCCAGCGGGCGGCCACATCGCGGTATTTCGCCGGAGGATATTCGTCCGTGAACATCCATTCCGGCGGATCAAAGCGGCCGATATGCGCGTAGGCGCCGATGGGAACGTGCGAAGAGGGCGCGAGTTCTTTCATGCCGGCGGAGATGTCATCCGGCGGGGCGCAATTCAGAAGGATGGCGTCCACGCCGACCGGCTCGAGAGAAGCGACGGCTTGCGCCATGGTCTCGCCAGTGAAGAGGCGTCCCTGTTCGTCGCAGACGAATGCGACCCAGATCGGCAGGGCGAGCGACTTCGCCACCTCGGAGGCCACGCGCGCCTCGGCGATGCTGTTCACGGTTTCGAGGAGGACGAGGTCGGCGCCCGCGTCTTTCACAGTTTGAAAAATTTCGCGATATTCCTTGCGCGCCTGCTCAACCGAGGGCGCAAGGTCCGGGCGGAAACACCATTCGAGCGTGGTGACGGCGGCGGCGACGGCGACGGGGCGCTTCGCGGCTACGCGATCGCGCGCCTCGGCCGCGAGGTGCACCGAAGCCGCGAGAAGCTTTTCCGCGCGCGTATCCAGATCTTTCGCGCCGATGTGATGGCGGTGCGCGTCGTCACGGAAATGGTTGTAGAGGGCGCGGCGGCAAAGCTGAAAGCTGTTGGTGCTGAGCACGTCGGCGCCGGCCCGGATGTAATCTTCGTGGATGCCGCGGACGAATTCCGGCTTATTGGTGAGCTGGTGATCGGCCCAGGTGACATTGCGCCGCAGAATTTCCGTGCCGATGGCGCCATCGAGGATGACGGTTTCGCGGCGCTTGAGCTTGTCGTGGATCGGTTCGTAGTTCATCTTATGCCGCCCCAGATGCGGTATTGCCCAACGCGCTGCGCAGCGCCGCCGTGTGTGCCGGGCCGGTCCCGCAGCAACCGCCGATGATCATGGCCCCGGCTTCGCGCCAGCGCTTGGTCTCGGCGGCGTAACGATCGGGAGGCCAGGACTCCGTCTCGACGAATTGCGGGAAGAATTCGAATTTCCAGCTCGGCGGCGAAAAGCGGCCTACATGCGCGAACCCGCCGAAGGGCAGGCGCGTGAATTTCTTGAGGCGCGGAAGAGCCGCAGAGATATCTTCGGGAGGGACGCAATTGACCAGCACCGCATCGGCGCCGCCCTGCTCGACTTCCTTCACCGCGCGCTCGAGCGGCTCGCGGCTCAACAACTCGCCATCGGGACCCAGCACAAAACTTACCCACACGGGCAATCCTGCGGCGCGTCCGGCGGCGAGGGCCGCCTTGGCCTCGGCAATCGTGTTCATGCTCTCGAGCAGCAGGAAATCCACTTTTTCTTCCGCGAAGACGAGGGCGAGATCTTCGTGCTCGCGGCGAGCTTGATCCGCGGGGGGCGCGAGATCGGGACGGAAACAGTGCTCGAGCGGGGCGAGAATGCCCGCGATGGCGGCCTGATTTTCGCGGCCGCTTTTCGCACGCCCCTGGCGGGCCGCACGCGCGCTGGTGCGCAGCAACTTCGGCGTCAGCTCGGCGAGTCCCGGAGCGCCAATGTGAGCCATGTGGGCGCGATTGCGAAACACGTTGAGGTAGATGCGCGGGTTCAGTTGAAATGTGTTTGTGCGGAGGACGTCCGCGCCGGCCGCGGCGTAATCACAGTGCAGTTGCTCGACGGCGGCGACATCGGTGAGCAAGCCATGTTTACGCCAGCGCACGCCGCGACGCACGAGCTCCGTGCCCATCGGACCGTCGAGGAGCACGGGCTGCCCTGCCTTCCATTTCGATTGAATTGTCTGGTACATGGGCGGGCGGCATCATAGTGAAGCGCTGCGCTCATTTCAATGAGAATCGTGAGATTTCTAGTTGAGGGGGGTAGGCAGGCGCGGGAATTTGACCGGCACGACGACTGCAAGACGGATTCCGTTGCTCGTTCATGCGGACGTGATGTCAAAAAGCTGGGCGCGATAGGCGTCGAGCCGGACATAGAGCCCGCCGCGCGAGATGTCTTCGCCTTTCCACGTGTAGGTCGCGTCGTTGAGTTCATCCCGGAGAGAATATTGGCTCGCGGATGAAATTTCGTCCACGATTTGGACGCGGCCTTGTGAGGCGACGGCGCCCAGATTGACGACCACCAGCTTCCAGGCCGAGGCCGAACGCCACTGATAGGCGATCAAGTTCGGCGCGGTCAAGTCATCCGCGGCTTGCACGGCGAGAAGCTTCCATTCCCCAGCGTGAAAAGTGTCCTGGTTCGAGATCTTCAGGAGTTTTTCGTAGAGCGCGCTGATGACCGGGTCTGAAGGCTCATCCGTTGCCGTTGCCAGCTCGATGGGAAGATGGATTTTTCGGCCTTCGAGCTGGCCTTGATAATAGAGGCGCATCCCCGGCGCGGTGGCGAAAAGTGCGGCGACCGCGGGCAGGCGTTCTGCTCCGAACACCGCGGCGCTGCGCGCTTCGTCATGGTTTTCGAGAAAGTGCATGACGCTGCTGCGAACCGCGGAATCGGCCAAGAGATGCGCGTAAATGTCCTGCGGCCGCCCGCTGCAGAGCGAATCATAAAGTCCCTTGCAATAAGTGAATTGAAATCCCAGCTCGAGCAAGCGGTACTCGAGCCCCCAATAGACTTCAGCGAGCCAGAGGAATCCCGGCAGGGCTGCGAAAGCTTCGGTCCAGAATTCCTGCGCGGGCGGATCGAAGCCGCCGAGAAATCGGCCCCAGGTTTTCGAGAAGATATCGTTGAGGACCAGCATCGCCATGTCGCAGCGGACTCCATCGCAATGCTTCGCAATGGTGCGGAGCTCGGCGAGCAGGGCGGCGCGGGCGGAGGGATTGAAGTGATTCAACTGAGCGGTGTCCCGCCAGGGAGGGAAATAAGGGTCGCGCCCATGCGCGATCAGCCGAGACTTGCCGGCGGTTGATTCCAGCGAGTAGAACGCCGCGGGATCGTTTCGAAAATCCTGCGCGGAGCCCTGCACGAAAAATTCAGGATGCGCGCCGACCCATCCGTGGTCGAGTGCGGTGTGATTCGGAACGAAATCCAGAATCAGCCCCATGCCGCGCGCGCGGAGGTTCTCGCGAGCGGAGTCGAGGTCCTTCCACGTTCCGATGCGAGGGTCCGGAACATAAGCGTGAACCGCGTAGGGCGAGCCGACGATCTGATCGAGCCGCCATCCCGGGAGCGCCCGGTCGTATTGCGGGAAGGATGGAGAATTCGCTTGAAAGATCTGTTGACTGGCAGGGCTGCGTTGCCAGACGCCCATCAGCCATACGAGATTGAAGCCCAGGCGTGCGAGCTGGTCCCATTCGCCAGCAGGAACTTCAGCAAGTGTCAGGTTCCGCCCTTCCCGGCGCGAGAGCGACTCGAGCCAGGCCCAAGCGTTGATCTCATAGAGATGCGGATGAGCACGGAGGGAGGGGTTGGACGGGGAATCGAGTGGCGGCGGCATCCAGTTCGAACAATGAGAATCTTGTGCAGCTATTCTCTCTAAGCCAGGCGAAGAAAGACTGGTCCCAACTTACGAGATTCGGACAGCGCGATCAGGCCTGGACCGAGGGGTCAGGACTAGGAAGGCTAGTCCGCGGGTGCTTGAACTGTCAATCATCAGCTTTTTCTAACGCACGAATCTGGACTTTCGATGGGAGAGTGTGCAAAAGTAGGAGCCGGTTCGGCTCCACGTATTCACGGGAGTTCGAGTTGGTCTGAGGAGGCAGAAAGTCATGGTGAAGCGTATTTTAGTTTGCGCGGCGGTGGCGTTGTTCGCTGCCGGAATGGCAATGGCGGGACAGCAGGGCCAGACATCCAAGAGCAAGAGCAGCAAGACGTCGTGGGCCGGCTGGATCACGGATAGCGATTGCGGTGCAAAGGGCGCGAGCGCGAGCCACGCCGATTGCGCCAAGAAGTGCGTTGCGGACAAGGGTGCGAAGTACGTCCTGTACAACACGTCTGACAAGAAGCTCTACAACCTCGACGATCAGTCTGCCGCCGCCGAGCATGTGGCCCACATGGTCCACGTGAAGGGCACGCTCGATGGCGACACCATTCACGTCACGTCCATATCGATGCCGGCAAGCAAGAAAGCTGCCAGCGCCGAGAAATCAAAAAGTTAACCTACTCCGCAGGGTCTTATTCGGTGGAAGACGGGCAGGGTCAAACGCTCTGCCCGTTTTTTTTTGTTCCCGAAGGCGTCGTACGGCTCTCCGATGGCCGAGTTGTTGCGTTGACTTGCTGCGGTACGCGGCCTAACATGTGCGCCGCATGACGGACTCCCACTCACTGACCGGCCAGACAGTTTCCCACTACCGCATACTTGAAAAGCTTGGCGGCGGCGGCATGGGCGTGGTGTACAAGGCCGAGGACACCAAGCTGCGCCGTCCGGTCGCGTTGAAATTCGTGCCGGAAGACCTCGCTCGAGATCATCAGGCCCTCGAGCGGCTGCAGCGCGAAGCGCGCGCTGCCTCTGCGCTCAATCACGCGAACATTTGCACCGTTTACGATGTGGACGAGCACAACGGCCAACCCTTCATCGCCATGGAGCTGCTCGAAGGCCAGACGCTCAAGCATCGAATCGAAGGCAAGCCGATCCGCCTCGGCGAGCTGCTCGATTTGGGCGCCCAGATCGCCGACGCGCTCGAAGCGGCTCATTCCCAGGGCATCCTGCATCGCGACATCAAGCCGGCGAATCTTTTCATCACCAAGCGCGGCCAAGCCAAGGTGCTCGATTTCGGATTGGCGAAACTCACGTCGCATCGGCGCGTGGCGGAAGGCGTGGGCGTTTCCTCGATGCAGACGGCTGCCTCCGAGCAGATGCTCACAAGCCCGGGCTCGGCAGTCGGGAC